>DASVST010000156.1:0-5706 GCA_036387965.1 Segetibacter sp.
CCCCACCATAACCTTTATCGTTTTGCTTTCTTTTAAACTGATAGCTGGAAAGAATCCGATAGTTTGTGCCTTGGGTAAAGGTTAACCTTGGCTCTGTTGTTATCGTTTCGAGCTCATAATTTCTATTGGAGAATTTCGGCGTAAATAAATTGTTCTTCCCGAGTCTTTGTATCAGCTCTAATGAGTATTGTCTTGTTATGTTCCACCTTCCACGAAGGTTATATTCTTTAAACTCACGGCTTTCAAATCCGTATGTTAGTAATGCCTTATTATAGTTGAGAGTATTGCCAATATCAACTCCCCATTTTTGGCTGAAGCGGTTAAATGAAAGTGTGTTAGATAAAACATTATTGAGCGTAAGAAGAGATGTATCGTTAATGCCTCCTTTAAAAGGATCAAAAATAATATGCCCCGTAGCAAGTTCTTTCTTTGCTGTTTGAAGTGAGGTTTGAAGATTCAACCTGGTAATAAAATTCTTGAAGTTTTTGTTCCTGATAGTATTTGATAATGCCCTCGGATTAAATGTAAGGCTGTAATTAAACTGTGTATAGTTAGCTTTTACAAACTGATTGGTTGGTGTAAATACACGTATATACTTTGCCTGATCCTGGAAAATAGCAATTTCAAATTCGTTGATTTGAGGTATGCCATCAGCGTTATAATCATTCCATGCAAACTCACCACGACCTGCGGGAACTTCGATGTACGAAAAATCTCTACGCTGCTCCTGCCCTGCTCCAAGTTCGTATAAAACACTTCCTGTTACAAAACCCTTCCATTCATTAATGGCATATTCTACCCTGCCAAGCATGCTGTTATCCGGCTTAAGTGTTGTTAATGATTGGTTGATGATATCGAGGTACCGGTAGGTTACATTAATCCTGAACTGGTGACGCTGATTTGCTCTTAGTTCCGTTGTAAGATTGAAGTTCTGACTCTTGTCAACATTTTCGAAATCTCTCTTCACTGGCCTTTTATCACTACGGGTAAAATAAGTTAATGCCCAGCGGTTAAGCTTTGTTTCATCAGATTTTATGTAAGCTGAAAGAACGGAAAAAGCAAAGCTTGATCGGGTTAAAGTGTCGGTGTCTATAGATCTTGTCTCATTGTGTTCAACTGTATAATTTCCGCCGATGGTATAATTTTTAAGCCTCGAGACCTTCTTACTTACATCAATAGTTGGTCTTAAAAAGTATCCTTTGTTTATGTCGTTAGAAAAGTTGGTGAGATTGAAATTGTTTTTGAACTGCAAACCTTTGATGTTGTGGTTGTGAAATATAGACTGTCTAAATCCCTGGTAGTTGTCACTCCGCAAATATCCATTAAACCTATATTGAATCAGGTTGTTTGCACTATCATTTAATTGAACGGCAACCGACGGCAAATTTTCTGTTGCCTGCGGGGTAGTTAATAAATCAAGTCCCCAGTCCCTGTAAAATTCTACGTTTCTTAATCTTTCTAAAGGCCTAAACTTTTGATCCACAAACTCATATCCAGCATTGCTTGTAAGCCTTAAAAACTTTCCCCTGTTAGTTCTCCAATAGTTTTCTTTCGACAATAAAAACTTAGAAGCATAACCCTTGTCGTCGTTTTTGTCTTTTGAAGAAAATGCATTTACATTATTATTGCTTAATGCAAACTCGGTTTGAAGGGTTGTTGTAGAATTTATAGAGTAAACTGTTCCTACACTAATCAGTTGTTGTTTTTTGGGAGCAACTAAAAACGTAGCGGGTTCAAAATTGGCTTGGGGAATACCATTAACAGGTTCAACCCACTGGTATACTTTTCCGTTTGCTCCATTGAAGACAGACTTATAATTGCCTTTGTTCTTTCCAACATCAATAAAGCTTAAGCTATATTTCGCTTTTAGTTTATCAGTAGAATACACATAGATTGACTCACTACCACCTGCAAAAACTGTATCTATTTTTGCATACAAAATTTTACCAGCTGAAAAAGTATCAATAGAAGCTGTGGGAAAGTAAGCATACTGGGTACTATCACCTAAATTGTTTAGAAACAACTTTTGTTTAGGATCGAGAATTTGGTTGATAGGTGAGTTCTTGGCGTCAACATTGCTATATGCTGATACATGCACTTTCAGTTTTTTATTTACTACATACTCATCACTCAGGTACAGCAACGAGTTTAAATAGCTTCGATCAGCATACTCAAATTCTACCTGTATACGAGTGTCCTTAGTAATCATTCGCTTCGGTGTAAAGGCTATTTCGGCAGTGTTATAGTTTATCACATAATCCTGGTCTTCGCCACGCTGTAATAACTCGCCATCTACAAATACCCGTTCTGTATTAGGTAATACAATAAAAAACAATTCTTTGTTTGCACCAGTTAATCTGTATGGACCTTGGTTACCTTCCTGCCCCTGGAACGTGTTTCGTGTAAACTTACCCTTTGCAATAGCACCACTCACCAACAATTTGTTTGTACCATTTCTGCCTACCGGCGAAGTGTTCGCATATGAGATGCCTTGCACTCTTTTATAAAAGTTTAGAAAGTAGGTTTGGCTTTGCCTGATGTCAATATCACCTAAATTAACCTCCCACCCTCTTTTTTTAAATTGAAGCCAAACCCGGTCGAACTCGTTTAGCTGTTGTGTGGTTCCGTCCGGTTGTATTGGAATATTATTATCAGTGATGGCAGCAGCAACCTCAATGCTATCACCAATAAAGCCACTTAGTTGTAAGTTGAATTGTGAATTAACCACAACATCCTGGTTGTTACCGAAACTCAAAACCCTCCCGAAGCTGCCGTTGTAATTCATGGTTCCAAAATCGAACAGCGTGCTTGTTGCAGGTCTTTTATTCCGATTAAAAACAAAAGGAGCTGCAATAAAATTATTGATGACACTATCGTAAGTAAAGCGTTTTGCAACAGCATTAAGCTTGTAAGGAAATACGCGGTACATAACCTCAACCGAATCAAAAGCAGGTTTCTTTTTCCAGGTCAGGGTTGCATTTACTTCGTCAAGACTATAAAAAGTAGTATCAACATCTTTGATAAAAAAACTGCGGGGAACAATGCTTAAGCTGTCAACTCGAAACGCGGATACTGCAGATATTTTCTTGCTACGCAGATTTGAATAGTTGTAAGGTTGCGACTGAACAGCAGCAAACATTAAACAACAGGCAAGTAAAAAACTAATATTTTTAAATAAGGTCAAAAGGCAAAGGGTCTGCGTAAAGTTAAACCATAAAAGTAGCGGAGTTTTTAGTTAATAATTAGACAAGAAAAGAACGCTTTTGGCTGCCTTTAAGTACAATGCCCGGAAATAAGAACGCATTGTTAAAAAGGTACATTACTTGCTGGCTGAAGAATATGATTTTGAGCTTTTTATCTACTGGCATTTAAATACTCAGAGCTAAATATATATACTTATGAAATGGCATACATGATCCAAAGCTTTTAATATTTATCGAAAGGGAATATTTATTAGTGCTTTTGGGAAATAAAGGGAAAACAATACCTTCTATTCCGAATAGCGTCAAGAGTCTCAACCCCTATGTATACCAGCTAATGTTGGCAGTAGTACTTCTTTGTTTAAGTCTACCAAAACCATTCTTTAGGTCTTATTTTATCTTGTTTTCTATACTTCAACTCTAAAGTGTCAGACAATTGAATTCCCTTAATAGTAAGGTAGTTCGCGTTTAAACTATAGATTCCTTTTAAAACAGTTGATGAGTCAATAATATCTTTTTCATCACCTATCCCTCCTTTGTTAATGAAAATACGAACAGAATCGTTTTTAGTATTCACATCTATAATAAAGGCATCTGCCTTATTATTAAATCTTCTAAGAATATTCCATCTACTTTGTTTTTCAATATACAAGTCTTTATAAAAAATACCCTCCTTTGTGGGAGTATATTGGATATTGTTTTTTGTCATTGCTTCAAGTGTATAAGCTCCAATAAGTTTTGCATATTTCACTTGATAGTCGGATTTGATAAAAGCAGGTTTTACATTCCTAAAAATTACGAGTACTGCTAATAATATAATTGCCCATCTGCCCACCTTAATAAATGCTACAGTTTTAGCACCCAAATTTATTTTTGGAGAAAAATGCAGTGATTTAAAAAAATGAATGATCTTATCTTTTTGGCTATATATAATGTAAACATTACACGCTAATAAGATCATTGCAGCGGGAAAGGTGATTCCTCCTATTTTAAAAAACAAATTAAGTATAAAAACTTGTGATGTAACTGGCAGTAAGAGGATAGAAGCCACATAATAAGTTCTTCGATGAAGGAGTAATATGCCGGGTACAAATTCCATAATGCCTGCAAATAGTTCTTGCCATTTATTCTTCCCATAGAAAAACCAAGCTAGTTCAAACTCTGAAGCGTCAATCAATTTAGAGTCTAAGGCAAACAATTGGTAATCAAAGAAAGTTCCAAAGAGTTTTGGGGCACCATAAAATAGCATAAATATGCCGAGGATATATCTTTGCGTTCCAACATTTAAATAATCAATTTCAACTACTTTATTTTCTTTTCTATTATTTCTAACTACAAAAAGACACAAACAAAGGGTACTGATTAATATAGTTACTAATGCTGAAAGTAATCGTATTTCATTATGGAAACCAAGTGTAGAAAATGATATAAAAAGAAACAATAAAAATATTGCGAAGAAGCTAATAAGTACTCCAAGATTCTGTTCTCTTTTATTTAAAGGCATTGTTTTGATCATTTTGTTTTGCGCCCCATTCGTATATCGGCCAAATTTATGTGTTTCCGATGTTGTGGCAACTGAAAAAAGACTTTCATTAGTTAGGAAGCAGGTTGTGCGATGACCAGGCTTGCCGGCGTTTCAGAAGTATCTTCGTCATTGACAATGAGACACAGCCTTTAGCTAAAGCACTACGAAAAGTTGATTATGCGTTATTCAGGCTCTATCCTACGGGTTATGCTTTTAGATGGATTTATTAATAACTTTATTCTTATGACACAACTTGATTGTTATTATGAGCTATCGTACTATACTCTGGCTCACCCAGATACTATTTATTTTATACACCAGCATATTGTAGATGCTTATCACGCCCAAACAGCAGATGAAAAGACAAAGGTTATCGAAGTTGTTTTTTCTTTAGTCGGTCTATACTTGTTAATTGAAAAGGATTGTACAGGAAGACAGATTCAAAATATTCATATTGAACTATCTAAGTATAAGAATAATCTACCTAAAATTAAGATACCACAATTCAAAGGAAAAATTACAGTGGCTGATGTTTTGCAAGTACAACCTGGTGGTGAAAGGGATGAAGTGATAAAAGCATGGTGTGCGTCTGTTTGGCTTGCTTATCAAGAACAGCATGAGATCATCTTTCAATTTGTACATCAACATGTAAAACCAGCAAATAAAGAGTTTTAGCAAGCCCAATATTAGCCGAAGTGTAGTTGAATGCAGTTCCACATAAATAGCGAGTTACAGATAAAGTAGTAACAGAATAGAAAAAAGATGTTGTTTCAGTGTGTCATATGTTCACAATTGAGGCAGGCTAAATCGATACCATAATTATTCTATGGTGAGCAACTACAAGTAGATGTTCGTATTACATTATATTTACTTACTGTTTCGCGTGGTTTGTTTTTGCAAAGCTTGCTGCAGTAATGTTTCTAATTCTTTAGCTACCTGGGGATATTGGTTATAAAGATTTTTCTTTTGAGTAGGGTCTTT
>DASVST010000157.1:0-2121 GCA_036387965.1 Segetibacter sp.
GATGTATTTGGCGGCGGAAATGAAATCGCAAAAATTATAAAATAAAGGTTGCCAAATACCGATATAAGAGTTTGTATTCTCGGACATATCCAGAGAGGCGGTTCTCCCACTTGTATGGATAGATTGATTGCGAGCAGAATGGGCTACCACGCAGTAGAGTGTTTGATGGAAGGACGATATAATGTAATGATTGGAATACTCAATAATAAATTGAATTTAGTTCCCCTAAACAAAGCAGTAAAAGCGAAACAAAGAATAAGCGGCGAATGGATGAAGATTGTAAAAATTCTCGCTTCCTAAACATATAAAACCCAACTGATCTTACAGTAAAAAAAGATACCCAACAATGGCTAAAAATTTAGAAAAATACCTGCACAAGCAGATGGACAGGCAGGCAGGCTTAGATCACATAACACACAGAACAAAAATTGTGGCTACAGTTGGGCCTGCCTGCGACACATACGATAAACTGTTGGAACTGGTAAAAACAGGGGTGAATGTTTTCAGACTAAACTTTTCGCATGGTGGACATGAAGATAAAGCTGTAATCATTGAACATATACGCAACATCAACAAAACGGAGCCTTACAATATTGCAATACTCGGTGATTTGCAAGGTCCTAAACTGCGTGTTGGAGAAATAGAAAACAATGCTTTACCAATAGTTGCTGGCGACATTCTCACATTTACAAATGAGAAGTGTGTTGGTAACATTGAAAAGATATATGTGTCATATCCGAACCTTGCATCCGATGTAAAAATTGGTAACATCATTTTAATTGATGATGGCAAGTTGGAAGTGAGGGTTGTGAATATTATGCGTAATGGTGATGTAAAAGTGGAAGTTACTCTTGGTGGTATTCTATCTTCGAAAAAGGGAATCAATCTTCCTGACACTAAGATTTCTTTACCTGCGTTAACCGAAAAAGATCTTGCAGATCTTGAGTTTATAATTGAACAGAAAATTGATTGGGTTGCATTATCATTTGTTCGCAACGTTAAGGATATCGTTATCCTGCGTAGCAAGCTTGATGAGAAAAGAAGTAAGACGAAAATCATTGCTAAAATAGAAAAGCCTGAAGCTATTGCAAACATCAGGGACATAATTGTTGAAAGCGACGCAATAATGATAGCCCGCGGTGATCTTGGAGTTGAGCTCCCGGTCGAAAAGGTTCCACTAATCCAAAAAGATATCATTCGAAAATGCCTTCATCGTGCAAAGCCCGTTATTGTGGCAACCCAAATGATGGAAAGCATGATCGATCGCGTTAAGCCAAATCGAAGTGAAACTACCGATGTTGCAAATGCTGTTTTAGAAGGCGCAGATGCTGTTATGTTGAGTGGTGAAACTGCAGCCGGGAATCATCCTGCTCTGGTTGTTGAAACCATGCGGAAAATCATTATGGAAGTCGAAAAACAATATCGCTATAACCGCGAAGAAGATTTAAAACCACAACCACATTCACCATCATTTTTAAGCGATGCTATTTGCTACAATGCATGTAAAATAGCTCGTGATGTTAACGCTGATGCGTTGATAGGTATGACCCAAAGCGGCTATACTGCATTTATGCTAAGCAGCTTCAGACCGAAATCTCCTTTGTTTATTTTTTCTAAAGAAAGAACACTTATAAATCAGGTGAGCCTTAGCTGGGGAGTAAGAGCCTTTTATTACGGAGAGGAAGAAAGCCTGGATACTATTATTGATGACCAGATTGGTATTTTAAAGGAAAGAGGTTTTCTTAATACCGGAGATATTGTAATCAACACCGGTAGCACACCAGTACAATTACATTTACCAACTAACATTATAAAAGTTACAAAAGTCGATTAGAAACTTTAGTAAAAAGCCTAAAAACCTCGATGAACGGTATGTTTTCATCGGGGTTTTTTATTTATTATGTGCCTCCAAATCAATCGCACTAAATGAGGCTTACTTTTTTGGTTCTGTTATTTCTCAGTTCCCATGCCGTGAAGGCTCAAAAGGCAAACGGGAAAATAACAGGTACCATCCACACTGATTCTTCTAAACAGCCTGTTGCAAGTGCTACTGTAAGCCTCGTAAATGCTGGCGATTCAACCGTAGAAAGAATTATTGCCTCTGACAAAAAGGGATCATTC
>DASVST010000158.1:0-11108 GCA_036387965.1 Segetibacter sp.
TTGTTTTATTGCTTGCTACAGGCTGCTTCGTATCTGTGGTTAAGCTAACAGTACTACTATCTGCCAAATCTTTCGGCAAGGTTGGACTTGATGAATAATAGATTGGTGTTTGTTTAATTTGCGCGGCAATATCGGTTGGCGTGGGTTTATAACCACTTGTAATCGCTACACGCCTGTTTAATTGCTGTGAAGCCGAGTCAGGTGCCGTTGTTATTAATCTTTCTGCTCCAAAGCCTCTTACCACACTTACTTTATCTTCTTTTAAACCTTTTGACAGCAGGTAATCTTTTACTGCAAGTGCTCTTTGTACCGATAACCATTCATTATACTCTGCCCTTCCAGACTGATCTGTGTGACCAAAGAAACCGACAGAGTTTATTTTTCCTGAAGCAATAAATTTATTGAGGACGCTGCGGGCTTCAGTATTTATCATAAAGCTGTTAAAATCAAAATATACCGTCGTGGATTGTGCTACAACTATCGAAGATATAAACAAGCAAACTAAAAGAAGGACTTTCCGCACCATTCTAATTTTTGCCTAAGTAACAAAATAGTGCTTAAACAATGGAAATTACTTGCCTTATATATTTGTTATAACTACATCGAACAACTTACAGTAGTGCTTTCAGCTTCAAAACAACTCCACAACCTTCAGTTCGGTCGTGCATGGAATCCCCTATCCTCTCAGTGCATCATCATTGTTTATATTTTTCCTTGCTTTGCGTGGTGCTTTTTGTTGTTGTAATGCACCAAAGCGTAACGTGAACGTACCCCTGATCCCTCGTGTGTAATTAATATTATCCTCCCGCTGCTCAAATTCAGGAGTCATTAAATTGTTTCGAACACGGGTTCCCCGCATAAATGGATTCGCAAGGTTGATCCCTATGGCGCCTCTTTTTTTGAGTATGTCTTTTCTCAAGGTGGTGTTATGATAATAAAACGCCGCCATTCTCCCCTGAAGGGTCACTCTTCGTGAATTAAAATTTCCTGTAAAACTGTAAAACCATCCCTTTCCAAAATCAATAGTGGTACTTGCACTCGATGTAAACATGAACCCACTGTTTGATACACCTACGCCCTCCAGGTCTACATAATACACATTGAGGTTAGCGTTGATGCTCCACGTTTTTAAAGGTTTTACCAGGGTTGAAAAATTCGTTCCATAGGTCTTGTTACTGGCTATGTTTAGGAACGTTAGATAAGATGTATCGTTTACCAGGCTTATCGAAGATGCTATTGCATTATTTGTAACACGTGAAAACACACTGGTGTTCAAGGAAAAGTTTGGCTTATACGTGCCGTAGCTTATCTCGAACAAGTCTGCCACTTCAGCATTAAGCTGAGGGTTACCCACACGAACAATCTGTGGAGATATAACTTCCCTGTAAGGGTTTAAATAAAACAACTGCGGACGTTGTAACCGCTGTGTAAAATTGAACCTGAAAGTATGCTTCTTATTGTGCGTGTACGACATGTTAAGGCTCGGCAAAAGGTTATCGTACCCTGTACTGAAGGCGGTATTGTTCGTTTTGTAATCAGCATCAATCCCCGTGTTTTCATAACGGGTACCTACTTTTATGTTTAGGTTTTTAAACATTTGGAAGTTGTAGGTAATATAAGAAGCCCATACATTTTGGTGGTAGGAAAATATATTTTCTGCAAGAGTGGACGTACCATTTAACGGATACGTGTTCCTGTAGTCAACATCGCTGCTTGCTTTACGAAGAACAGTTTTTGCTCCTATCTCAAATGTGGTTTTATTTTTTAAAGGTTGTGTGTAATCCACCTGAAAAGTACCCTCAAGGTTCTGGCTCTGGTTTAGGTTTCTTTGCAGGTAATACAACTGCTTGTTATCATTAAAATGATCCTGGTTTGCTTCATTGTCAGAATTGAAAATCGAATACAGCGTTAAGAAACTTAACTCTTGTTGCGGGTCTTTAAATGTTCTTAGGTAATCGAGGTTAAAATCATATCCGAAAGCTTTTGTTTTATTCACCAGTTCAAGATTAGATACTGTGCTTGCACTACCAGGTCTTGTATTTGTTACCACCTGTCTGTTTCTTACATTATCATGAGAAGGATTAAGACGTATACCACCTGCTATACTATTCCTGTCATCGAATGTATAATCAAAGCCAACACCGGGGCTTATGAAACCACTGTTGTTTTTTGTTTTTCCAACCTGCGTAAACAGTGCCTTGTTTGAATAGGTTAATCGCTCCAGGTATGTAGTGCCGGTGTTATAAAACTGGTTGATGCTGATGTTTGAGTTTAGACCCAATTTTCTTCTTCTATAATTTATACCGCCAGACCCAATAGTAGATACATTCCCCGGTATAAGGTTCAAGTTTCCTGTAACACCCTGCAGCATGTTCTTTTTAGTAATAATATTTACGATACCTGCTGTTCCTTCGGCATCATACTTTGCAGAAGGACTTGTTATTACCTCAACTGTTTTTATCATATCTGCAGGAATCTGGCGTAAGGCGTCAGCCGTGCTTGAGGCAATGATTGTTGAAGGTCTGTTGTTGATCAACACTCTTATGTTTGAGCTTCCTCTTAACTGCACATTGCCACTTCCGTCCACTGAAATCATCGGCACATTACGCAAAAGGTCTGCTGCCGTTCCTCCCATTGCGGAAATATCTTTTTCTGCGTTATAGATAAGCCTGTCTGCTCTTTCTTCAATTAAGGGCTTGTCGGTTTTTACAAGTACGTCTGCCAGTTTGTTACTGTCTCTTATCAGCCTTATAGTATCCATAGTTACATCACTATTGTCTGCAACACTTACATCAATATCGAACGACTGGTAGCCGACAAAGCTCACACTCACTTTATAAATACCCGACATTATCTTCTTTGAGCTGAAGATGCCATTTTCATTCGTCACTTTTCTATCTACAGCCTTACTGGTTGATTTATCTATGATAGTTACAGTTGCATATTTTGCAGCATCACCGGTTATCATATCGATAATTCTTCCTGAGATTTTTGATGTTGCTTTATTACCTGCTATGGGTGATGGAGTTGTTTGCGAGAATGCTGAGTAACCAGACCCAAATATGATTAACAACATCAGGTTTGATATAGTTACATAATATTGTTTTTGAAGTGAGTTGAGAACATTCATAGTAGCAACATTTATCGAACAAAACTAAAATGGCACTCAATATTTATAAAATACTTCTTACGTATCAGTTCAATACTTTTAACATATGATGGGAAGACCTACAGTTGATTTAAAAGTGCTGTATTATTTTACTGTTCTTGCTCATGAAGAACATTTTGGAAATGCAGCAAAAATTATAGGAATAGAACAACCTCCGTTAAGCTTACAAATAAAAAAGCTTGAAAATATAATTGGTGGCGAGCTGTTCGACAGAAGCAAAAAACAGATCAAGCTTACGCCACTTGGTGAAACTCTTTTGCCGGAAGCAACCATGCTTATTGAGAAAAGTAATTTACTAATTGAGAATATTAAAAATGTTAGCCGTGGCGATGCCGGAATATTAAACATTGGTTTCGCTACATCAACTTCGTTTTGTGGCATTCCATCGATTATACAAAAGCATAAAAAGCTTTACCCAAAAGTTGAACTTAGATTGAAGGAGCTATCATCTGCTGCACAAATAACAGCACTACAAAATGGAACTATTGACTTTGGCTTTATAAGAGAAATTGAAAAAGCTGAAGGAATAATAAGTAAGGAGTTTATCCTTGAGAAGTTTATTGCTGTCATTTCCAAACAGCACCATTTTTCTAAAACTGAAACGCTTCGTTTGAAAGATCTTGAGAACGAGCCTTTTGTCTTATTTCCCCGACATGTTGCTCCTAAACTATATGATAAAGTAAACCTGCTTTTCTCAACGGCGAAGTTTTACCCTAACATTATACAGGAGGCATCAGAGTGGCAAACCATTGTAAGCCTGGTGGAAGCTAACTTAGGAGTTTCAGTTTGCCCGGAATCTTTTCAGAAGCTAAAGATTGGGCAGGTACAGTACAAACCTCTTACTGACATAAAAGTAAAAACAGGTATTAGTGTTTGTTACAGTGCAACAAATAAATCCAAACTAATACCTGCTTTTTTAAATCTGGTTGAACAACTTAAACAACTGTAAGACTATTCAGAAACGTCAGATCTTTTAAATGTCTTTTTAAAAACATAATGGTAAACCTGTGTATTTGCTGAAAATACAGGGAAAGCATTTGCAAGTGTCCATCCATCTCTACCCATGTAGTTCAAAGCATCTATAGTAGTGTTGAACTTTTTAAGGCGACCGTTATCTTCCTTTACCCTGTTGTCTCTCCAAATACTTCTCTCCTCGCCATAATCTATATCAATGGTTACTTTACTGCTTAAGAGCCTTGGCGTAGCAACTACTTCGCAGTATTGTTCAACTCTCGACGTATCTTTTTGCGAGAAGGATTGAAGTGATGAAAATAAAATCAATCCACTAATTAAAATGTGTTTCATGTTGAATTTTTAGGCAAGTAATTTACTGTGATTTTCCTGACTTCCTATGAACTAAACGTTCAGACCCTCACAATTAACTTTGTGTTAGATAACTTTACCTTTAGCACGCCAATAAAATATTCTGCTTATGAGCAAGGGAAGATTAGAAGCTTTTAGTGATGGTGTGCTTGCAATCATTATCACCATTATGGTACTCGAAATGAAGGTGCCGCATGGTGATAGTATTGAAGTACTAAGACCGATCATCCCCGTGTTCATCAGTTATATATTGAGCTTTATAAATATTGGTATTTACTGGAACAACCATCACCACATGATGCAAGCGGTTCATCATATTAGCGGAAAAGTTATGTGGGCAAATATGCACCTGTTGTTTTGGTTGTCATTGGTTCCTTTTACAACCGGCTGGATGGGTGAGAACAATTTTACAACCTGGACTGTTGCATTATACGGATTCGTATTGCTTATGGCTGGCGTAGCTTATTTTATCTTAGCACATTCACTTGTATCAATACATGGTAATGAATCAACACTGGCAAAAGCAATAGGCAGAGATAGGAAAGGCATTATATCAGTTGTATTATATGGACTGGCAGTTGGACTTGCTTTCGTACACACCTTAATTAGTATGATACTATTTACTGTGGTAGCCATTATGTGGTTTATCCCGGATAAAAGGATAGAGAATAAGCTGCTACATGTGGATGATGTTAAGCCTCATTGATATCTACACCTTTTCATCGCGCCTGAACATTTTACTTAACAACTCATACAACTCCGGATGCTTCTCTTGCAGAAGATCAGGTCTTTCAAAAAAGTATTCAGATACTACTGCAAGAAACTCAGCTTCATTGGTAGCTCCGTAAGGGTTTATGTCAGACTCATTTTGATGTATCTCATTTACTTTCTGCCGAATCATGTTGAGCCATGGCAATAAGTATTGTCTTGAGAGAAGGAATTCCGGAACTCCATCAACTGCACCATCAGTCTTATCTATCAAATGAACAAATTCGTGGATGGCTGTATTGTGTGGTGTTGATTTATTCATAAAGCCATGCCTCAATGCATCCTTTGAAAGTATCATAATGTTCTGGTAAGGCCCATCACCAACGACACCAGCAGTTGTTCGCTCATCACCTTCCTGATTAAACTTTTCACCAAACGAGCCTGGGTATAACAACACTTCATTCAGGTTCATATACTCCCAGTTTGGAAACCCAAGAATAGGAATAATGGCGCTTGCAGCGATCAGCAATTCATCCAGTCTTTCTACTTCTGTATTAACTCCTGTTATGCGTGTGGTAGATAAAAAGTGCTGCATCCTGGTTTCAAATTCAACCTGCTTATCATTATCTAATTGATTGTATACATCTACATATTCTTTCAACACAGCCCTGTCTTCTTCATTGAAAGGATGAATTGCTTTGGGTTGTTTTCTTTTTCTAAAGATGATGTATAGGAGAAACAGGAAGGCAGGAACTGCAGCAACAATAAGAATCCATTTTTCAACCATTCGATGAAATTACACAGAGTTTGATTAACTATTTCTCTTGAACAATGTGGTGAAAATGATGAATGACCTTAAAAGTTGGTGTTTGTGTTCTGACAATGCAAAGCACAAAGAAATCATTCTTCAATTATCTCCTGCACCCTTCCTATTTGTCCATCTTCAAGACGTACTTTAATACCTCTGTGGTGTTTAGGTGCACTGGTAAGAATATCTTTTACCACGCCCTCTGTTAGTGTTCCCGTACGCTGGTCTTTTTTTAGTATGATGTTTACCAGCATGCCTGGTTTTATATCAGCTCTTATAGTTCCGTCCATGGTTGAAGGTTGAACGAGTTTATTAACTCTATACAAACATACTTCCATTTTGATATGGAAGTAAACTTTACCGATTCTTAGTGTGGTCATGGATATCAAATGTCACCATCTGCATCAGCTAATCTTTATCTTTAACTATAACTCTTACTTATGAAGATTCGATTGTTATTGCTATTGGTCAGTATCTCCACTCATTGCTGGTCGCAAAAAATCCAGGTTACTCCTTATATCCAGCCAGGCAATGCACCTACACTTGCACACGAAGAAAAAGTTATCATCTGGCAGACAGATAGTATACCGGCACTGTTCACTGTCCAATATGGTACTAAAGGCAGATACAACCAGTCTGCTATAGCGAAAGCTACTCCCTTAGACCTAGGGAATGCACATCCCATCGTTTATCGTGCTGTACTTCCCGACCTGCAGTTTAATAAAAAATATCAATACCGTGTTACTATGAATGGAAACACAGTTGGAGAAGCATCATTCTATACCCGTTCAACTAAGTCTTCGTCACGCTTCGTTGTTTTTGGTGATTGTGGAATTGGCACCGCGGCACAGGCTAAGATTGCGTACCAAACCTCTTTACACAAACCAGAGTTCGTTTTAATTACAGGAGATAATGTGTATCAAAGAGGCAGGGCAAGTGAGTACCTTAAAAACTATTTTCCCTACTTCAATGGAACGGAAACTTCTCCTGCCAAAGGAGCACCATTAATGGCTTCCATTCCTTTTTATGTGGTGGTAGGCAACCATGATGTGTGGGGATCAGATTTCAGCAGGTATCCTGATGGGCTTGCTTACTTCTATTATTCCGATCTTCCATTGAACGCACCTGCGTTTAAACGAACTGTTACTGCTACCGGAAAACCTGAACAGCTTGCCGCCTTTACAAGAGCTACGGAAGGACGCTATCCTAACATGACAAACTATTCGTTCGATCATGGTAACGTACATATTGTTTGTATAGATGCAAACATTTATGTGCATCCGTTTGAAGATGACTTTTTAAGCTGGCTCGAAAATGATCTGAAAAGCAGTAAAGCAAAATGGAAGATTGTAAACTATCACCAACCCGGCTTTAACTCAAGTAAAGCGCATTACAGCCAGCAATGGATGCGGGCTTTGTCGCCTGTGTTTGAACGATCGGGTGTTGATCTTGTGGTGAATGGACATGTCCATAATTACCAGCGGAGTCATCCTTTAAAATTCGCTCCAAAACTAACTACTGCCGGAAAGCCGTTTATTGATACCACCGGGAAAGTTGATGGACAATTCACACTCGATACAAAGTTTGATGGCAAGAAGAACATTAAACCAAATGGCGTTATCTATATTGTTTCTGGCGCAGCCGGAGCAGGTCTGTACGATTCTGCCATAAGCAATAAGCCCGAACTATGGGTACACCAACCTGAAAGCAATTGGGTACCTTTTACATCAAAGCTCGTCTCGCATGTTCACTCGTTAAGTGTTGTTGAAACAAAAGGAAACCAACTAACCCTTAAACAAATTGATGCTGAGGGTAAGCTGCTCGACGAGATAAGAATAAAAAGATAAGTACTAAAGCAAGGTGAAGGCTCTTTTGTTACCAGCTTTATTTCTATGGGAATCATCGTTGCGACGCTCCTTTCAAAGACAGTATTCCATGGCAACATTTTTTTGATCCGTATTGAATTCGAACTTGTGACCTTTTTATCTTGAGACATTTACAACATTATGCAACAACAGGAATATAGAGATACCATAATCGAAACCCTTAACAAGCTTGAAGTAGCACAAACAAGATTATTTACTGCAATGGTAAATGTAGGGATGACCGGCACGCACATAGACATAGAATCTGCATTTGATTTGGGTGAGGTTTATAATTTCGAGGTTGAAATGTTCGAAGACTCTGGCGATGCAAACCTTGATATTATAATAAAACTGCTGAAGCAAATGGAAGTTGCTAAACAGAGTTTGATGAACCTGAATGCTATTGATCAGGATGAACTTGACGAGGTACCACCGGATGAATGATGAAAAGCTAATGGCAGTTTATCACTGCTGTTGATGTTCTTCACCAACAGCTCTTTTTGGGCAACTACAAACAAGGTGGCATTATCTTTTATCTCATTCACTTCTAAAACCACAGTTATGCCGAATAAAGCGAATAAAAGTAAAGATCAATCAAACATTGTAAAGTCAAAGAAGACTCCGACTATTCCTGCAACACAAAAAGAGGCTAAAGAAAGCGGTAGTCCTAAAAAAAGCAATGGCGGTAATAAAAGCAACTCAAAGGGGTCGTAAAGAGGTGAACATTTGTTGGATTCAACAGATGAAGAAAGCATGTTAGGGTAACATTTGAAACCAATGCCGCAAACCTTTGCTTGTGGCATTGGCTTTATGCCATTAACAGATGTAAGGCAAATTGTCTCATCAATTTCTTAACGTTAATACACAGTAAAAAGTAACTTTTATGAACACGAAGACTGCTTCTGTTATCATGGGTATTGCCTTTATAGCTGTTGGGCTTTTAGGCTTTTTTCAAAATCCAATTATAGGCGATTCTCACGGCGCCATTTTTCATACTGATACTGTACATAACATGGTGCATGTTGTTAGCGGCGTTTTATTTTTATTGATTGCTTTCGCTGCTCCTGCACGTGCTGCACTTTTTTCAAAAGTATTTGGTGTTGTCTACCTGCTCTTGGGAGTTATAGGGTTTGCAACAATTGGTTCTTCAGGTATGACACACTTGTTAGGGTTTTTACCGGTAAATGGAGCCGACAATTATTTGCATATAGGGCTGGGTATTGTTATCTTCCTCGCGGGACTGCTTCCGAATACAAGCAGGACAACGTCTTCAGTAAGATAAATACCAAGCCATAATAATGTTTAGATCTAATCAACAACCTTGTAGCATAACCTTTGATTCTGCCGGATTGCAGGTGAAGATACCTTGCTGGGAAGAACATAAAAAAGACCACCTATGCGGGTGGTCTTTTTTATTATTGAATACGAATTAAGAATTCTATTGTTTTATCAGGCTAATTGTTGCTGGTTTGCCTGCCTGCACCACACGAACAACGTAACTTCCTTTTGAAAACTTCTCACCGAAAGTATATGTTTCGTTAGTTGAGCCATTAGCGATAAACATCTCTCTACCAGCCATATCGTATACCTTAACCTGCACTTTTTCATCTACTATACTTTTCATTATTAAGGTAAAGTAACTTTTTGTCGGGTTAGGGAATGCTTTTAATATGATTGACTTCGATGATGCTTCAGCTTGTATATTCTGAACAGTTGCATTTAAGTCCTTCATATAAGTGCTTAATGATAGTACCTGTGTAGCTGAAGTTTCTTCATCTACAATTCCATTGCAATTATCATCTTTACCATTCAACTCTTCCTGTGCACCCTTATTTACACGTCCGCCTGTAGAGGGATTATCATCACAATCTTCATAAGCTATAACACCAGAGTTCTTATATCCAGCACCAGGTGAACTGCACGAAAGCACCGCAGGTCCTGTAGAATAACCATCATCATCTGCATCAAGGTACCAGTTGGTTCTTCCTGAAACAGATGGATCATCATTATCAATTAATCCGTCACAGTCATCATCAATTCCATTACAAACTTCCTGTGCACCTTTATTTACACGACCACCAGTTGAGGGATCATCATTGCAATCTTCATAAGCTAAAACACCAGAGTTCTTATATCCAGCACCAGGAGAACTGCACGAAAGCACCGCAGGTCCTGTAGAATAACCATCATCATCTGCATCAAGATACCAATTAGTTCTTCCAGTAACAGATGGATCATCATTATCAACTAGTCCATCACAATCATCATCTATTCCGTTACAAACTTCCTGTGCACCTTTATTTATACGTCCACCTGTTGAGGGATCATCATTACAATCTTCATAAGCTATAACACCAGAGTTTTTATAACCCTTACCTGGTGAAGAACACGATAGCACCGCAGGTCCTGTAGAATAACCATCATCATCTGCATCAAGGTACCAGTTGGTTCTTCCTGAAACAGATGGATCATCATTATCAACTAATCCATCACAATCATCATCAATTCCATTACAAACTTCCTGTGCACCTTTATTTATACGTCCACCAGTTGAGGGATCATCATTGCAATCTTCATAAGCTATAACACCTGAGTTTTTATAACCCTTACCAGGTGAAGAACATGAAAGCACCGCTGGTCCTGTAGAATAACCATCATCATCTGCATCAAGATACCAGTTAGTTCTTCCTGAAACAGATGGGTCATCATTATCAACTAATCCATCACAGTCATCATCAATTCCATTACAAACTTCCTGTGCACCTTTGTTTACACGACCACCAGTTGAGGGATCATCATTACAATCTTCATAAGCTATAACACCAGAGTTCTTATAACCCTTACCTGGTGAAGAACATGAAAGCACAGCAGGTCCTGTTGAGTAGCCATCATCATCTTTATCAAGATACCAGTTGGTTCTTCCTGAAACAGATGGATCATCATTATCAACTAAACCGTCACAATCATCATCAATTCCGTTACAAACTTCCTGTGCACCTTTATTTACACGTCCACCTGTAGAGGGATGATCATTGCAATCTTCGTAACCAATTACACCAGAGTTTTTATAACCTTTACCTGGTGAAGAACATGAAAGTACAGCAGGTCCTGTAGAGTATCCATCATCATCTGCATCAAGATACCAGTTGGTTCTTCCTGAAACAGATGGATCATCATTATCAACTAATCCGTCACAATCATCATCAATTCCGTTACAAACTTCCTGTGCACCTTT
>DASVST010000159.1:0-2410 GCA_036387965.1 Segetibacter sp.
ATTTCTATATGGCTGAATAACGAAGTCTGCAGCACTTAAATAGTACCTTACTTCACTATCAGCAATAAACTCAGTTTTAATTATAAGTTGACCTGTTATGTTGAGAGAATCAATAAGCGTGTCATAGATTCTTCTATCCTCGTAAAATTCACCGGCTATTAAAAGCTTTGGTATTTGTAATGAAGGATTATGTTGTTTTTTATCAGCCAGTACCTTCATTGCTTCCATTAGAATATCTAATCCTTTATAGTGCCTGATAAAACCAAAGAACAAAATAATATTTTCATCAGAGGAAATACCGAGATGTTGTTTTGCTTCTTCTTTTGAAACTGCTTCTCCGAAATTATCATACAAGGGATGAACAACTTCTTGTGCAGGTTTAGTTGTTACTCCCCGCAAATCTTTCATCACCTTTTCACTCATTGTGATAAATGCGTCAACAGGTTTTATGAAGTAGCTTGTAAAGGGTTTATCGCCAGGTCTTTTTTCATGCGGGTTGATATTGTCTGCAATACATACCACTTTTGTGTGGTTGTTTTTCTTTACCCTACGTAAGATTGTTCCGAGGCAAGGCCCCATAAACGGTAGCCAATATCTTACAACAATAATGTCTGGTTCGGCATTTTTCAACTCGTTTCCGACGATGATCCAGTTTAGAGGATTTATTGAATTAATACGGACTTTTATAGTAAGATCTTTGGGAGCAGGTTCAGATGAATATTGAGTTGTGCCGGGAAAGAGAAAGCCAGGATACTGTAAAGAGAAAGTATAAATTGTTACATCTGCACCTTCTTTTATGAACTGCCTTGCAAGCCTTTCATTAAAAGAGGAAAGACCACCGCGAAGCGGGTGGGCAGGGCCAATGATCACTAATTTTTTCATAAAAAGAGAAGGCTAAATACCAACTTTTTTTTCTATGAGATAAGAGTTTCTTTCAGAAGAATTGCGTGATACTAATTCTGCAACAAATCCCGTTAAGAATAATTGCATCCCAATAACCATAGTTGTAAGAGCAAGATAAAATGTAGGTCGATTCGTTAATGGAAAATCTTCTGCAAAGATTTTAGCAATGATAAGATAGGTGCTGATTAATAAACCTATCAAAAAGCAAAGTGTTCCGTACAATCCAAAAAAATGCATAGGGCGTTTGCCGAACTTGCTTACAAATGTAATGGTTGCTAAATCAAGGAAACCATTAACGAAACGCTCCCAACCAAATTTTGTTATACCATACTTTCTTGAGCGATGCTCAACTACTTTTTCACCAATTTTTCTGAAGCCTGCCCATTTTGCAAGAACAGGAATGTAACGATGCATTTCGCCATACACCTCAATGCTTTTTACAACTTTTCTCTTGTAAGCTTTCAAACCACAATTGAAGTCATGCAGTTTGATGCCGCTTGTTCGGCGGGTAACGCTATTAAACAGTTTTGTTGGAAGTGTTTTGGTTAGCGGATCATACCTCTTCTTTTTCCACCCGCTTACCAAGTCATAATCGTCTTCCCGTATCATCTTTCGCAACGCAGGAATTTCATCAGGTGAGTCTTGCAGATCGGCATCCATCGTTATAACAACGTCACCTTTGGATGCCTTGAAACCTTCGTTAAGTGCTGCAGATTTACCGTAGTTGCGTTGGAACTTTATACCTTTTATGTTGGGATTGCTAGTTATCAGGTTTTCTATAACTGCCCAGCTATCATCAGTACTCCCGTCATCAACTAAAATAATTTCATACGAAAAACTATTTTCTGAAGTCACCCTGTCAATCCATGTACAAAGCTCGGGTAATGATTCTTCTTCATTGTATAAGGGAACAACAACTGATATATCCATAGAAATTATCCTGCTTGATTAAATGGAGCCTGCGGATTTTTTTTAGCAACAGCTGCACCTATTAATGAAGCTATAGCGCCAACAATTATATTAGCTATTAAGGAGCCTCCTATTGCAGAGATGGTGAAAAATCCAGCCATCATCTCCACAGTTTTTTCTTTTTGTTCATCATCTACAGCTTCACTTTTCTCTAATTCCTCTGTCATGAAAGCCACAAACTGCTCTTTATAATCAGGAAATGTATAAAGGAAGATGAACATGAATAAAGCCATAATTAAAGCAGCTATAGCAGTTGCTTTGAAACCATAGGAAAAACAAGAACCGAACGTCACATTATGATTGTTAGCCTTCGAATATTGAACGATGCTAAAAATAAGTATGATAACAAACAATAAAGACGGAATATAGCTTAAAGCATCTTTCTCAAAAGAGCGTCCTGTAAAATAAAAAATCAGAAATGTTGCAACCAGCACAAGTCCAATAATTAATCCGACAACAAAATGTGAGATTGGTTTTTTTTCCATGTTGGGTTGTTTTTTATTTGTTCAAATATACTCTGTCTTTATGTATTGTGCCA
>DASVST010000160.1:0-1552 GCA_036387965.1 Segetibacter sp.
GATGTATTTAGCCCTTAGCTACGATCATAGAATTATCGATGGAAGAGAAAGTGTAAGCTTCCTTGTTAGGGTAAAAGAGCTTCTGGAAACACCTGAATTATTATTGTTTGGAAAAGATCCTGTAAAGACTTTGCTTGAAGTTTAAAGCGTTGCGAGCAGATTTAGAATAATATCTTTGAAGTCCGGTTTAGCCGGACTTTTTTTATGTCCAAACATTTATCTCATCTCAATACCGCAGTAGCAATTATTGAAGCATATAAAGGTGAAACGCCATTACATGTTTATCTGAAAGATTTCTTTTCAAGGGATAAGAAATATGGATCAAAAGACAGAAAAACTATCAGTGCGCTGTGTTACTACTATTTTCGGCTGGGCCATGGCGAGGTTTTACGCCGTACAGGCGAAAGAATAATGCTGGGAATTTATCTCTGTGAAGGTGAACCCAACGAGTTGCTGGAGTTGCTAAAGCCTGAATGGAATTCAAAAATCAAGTTGCCGATACAGGAAAAGTTGTATGAGGTTGATTCGTTTTATGCTTCCAATATTTTTCCGTGGAAAGATGAGTTGAGCCAGGGTATTGAAGCCGGGCCTTTTTCGCTTTCGTTTTTAATTCAACCTAAATTATTCATACGCATTCGACCCGGATGCAACGACATCGTAAGGCAAAAATTAACCGCCGCTAATGTTTTATTTGATGAGGTAAATGATGAATGTGTTTCTTTAGATAACAGAACGAAAGTTGATGAAATATTGAGGGTGAATGTTGAGTATGTAGTGCAGGATTATAACTCGCAAAGAGTAGGAGATTTTATAAGAGATCTCAAAATACCAGAACCACCAAAAGTATGGGATTGTTGCGCTGCAAGCGGAGGAAAGTCCATTATGGCTTTCGATATTTTAAAGAATATAAACCTGACCGTGACAGATGTTCGCCCATCGATTTTGCAGAATCTTCAGCTGCGTTTTAAGCAGGCCGGCATCAAAGATTACAGCACCTATGTTGCTGATCTTATTGAGCCGAACAAAATTCAAACAAGTCCGTTCGATCTTGTTATTTGTGATGCGCCTTGTTCTGGTTCAGGCACCTGGGGAAGAACACCCGAGCAGTTATTTTATTTCGATAAGGAACAAATAGAAAAGTACTCAAGGCTTCAAAAACGAATAGCCCAAAACGCGATTCCGCATGTTAACAAAGAGGGCTATCTGTTGTATGTAACCTGCTCAGTATTTAAATCAGAAAATGAAGCCGTGGTAAAATACATTCTGAAAAATTCGTTTCTGAGACTTGTAAAAGCGGAAGTTCTAAAAGGTTACTCGATGAAAGCTGATACAATGTTTGCAGCGCTGTTTTGCTATGATAATGCTACGACAGCATGACACCGCTAACATTCACTTCACACCCTGTTGACTAAAGAATAGAAATACAAGTGTGCGATGCAACAGAAGCCAGTCATGTACTAAAAGATCGTAACAAAAACTTATTGCTTCAAAATCTTGATCGTTCTTTTCTGAGTAGTACCAATGTATTGCAGAAAATAAATTCCTCTTTGTA
>DASVST010000161.1:0-2021 GCA_036387965.1 Segetibacter sp.
CCCTACATTTGTTTAACTACTTATGAGCAATCTGTGTAAAGTTAGGGCAAAATGCATATCGTGTGGGATTGCTATTTTTATTCTTTCGATATTAACGTTTTATTCGAGCGCTAAGTATCATAAGGATTTTTTTACAGATTCGTTTACAAATAATGCTGATACAGTTCCGGTAAAAAAGAAGGTTCCGACCGTAAAAAAATCTGTAACTACTTTACGTGCAGATACCACAAGAAGACCTGCAACTTCTTTACGAAGTGATACTACCAAAAAGCCTCTCACTATAACAGATACAACACGCAAAAGAGACAGCATAGCAGTTGTTCAAAAAATAGATACAATCGATTTTAAAGTGTCGAAAGATGCGTTAGATGCACCAATTGAGTATGCTGCTCAAGACAGTGGAGTGTTAACTATTCCAACGAAACAATTTATCCTTTACGGAAAAGCAAACACGAAATATTCAGACATTGAATTGAATGCTGCAACAATAAAACTTGAGCAGGAGAAACAACTGGTTACTGCCTACGGCGATAAAGATTCAACAGGTAGTCCTTACGACAAACCTAAGTTGGTACAGGGCGAAACATCAAGTCTTAGTGATACGATATATTACAACTTACGATCTCAAAAAGGATTAACTAAAAGCACATACCTGCGGGAAGGCGAAATGTATGTGTTTGCGAATACAGTTAAAAAGGTAAGTAATGATATTCTTTATGCATGGAGAGGAAGATTTACTACCTGTAATTTAGATACGCCTCACTTTGCATTTCGTACGAGAAAGATGAAGATCGTCAATAACAAGATTGCAGTATCTGGTCCTGCATTTCCAGAGTTTGAAGGCGTGCCAATTCCTGTGGGAATTCCCTTTGGAATCTACCCACTGAAGCGAGGCCAGCAATCAGGAATCTTACCACCGCAGTTTGCAGCAAATGAAGATTTTGGTTTAGGATTAGAAGGGCTAGGTTACTATAAAGTTCTTAATGAATATGTAGACCTAACAGTTCGTTCAAACATTTATAGTTATGGTGGATGGAACTTAAATACATCATCACGTTATACCAGGCGATATAGGTTTGATGGAGGTTTAAACTTGTCATTACAAAATACCAAGATTCTAAATAGATCTGGTACAACAAAAGATGAGTTTACAAAGAACTCCAGCTTTATGGTTGGGTGGAACCATAGCATTAATAGCAAAGCAAGGCCAGGAACAAACTTTTCTGCAAACGTAAATGCCGGTAGTACTAAGTTTAACCGGTTTGTCCCTAACAACACTAATTTAAATTTTCAGAACCAATTAACTTCTTCTATAAATTATAGTAAAGATTGGGGAGGAAAGTATAACCTTTCTGTAAGCGCAAACCATAGCCAGAACAATCTTCAAAGGCTTATCACTTTAAATCTTCCGACCATTAATTTTAGTGCTGTAACTGTATATCCTTTTCAAAGACGTGAACAAATCGGGCAATCAAAATGGTGGGAGAAACTTGGTATAGGTTATACAGGAAATGTTCAAAACAACACTTCTTTTTACGACTCAGCATTTAACCTGAGAAAACTATTAGATACTGCACAATGGGCTGCTACGCATAATATACCAATCACATTGTCGCTGCCTTCACTGGGTCCTATTCAAATTTCGCCAGGCATTTCATATAGTGAAAGATGGTTCGGACAGGCAATGCAACCATATTGGGATCCAGCGGCAAAGATGGTTGGTACAAGAATGACGAGAGGCTTTTATACTGAGCGCCAAAGTTCATTAAGCTTATCTGCCAACACAAGAGTTTTTGGAACTTACCTGTTCAATAGACCAACCGGTTTACAGGCTATACGACATGAAATAAGGCCATCAATAAGTGCTTCTTATACACCCGATCTTAACAAGGGAAATATCAGGAGAGTTCAGGTAGATTCAATGGGAACAACCTTTTTACCTTTTTCTACTATCACCGGTTCTTTCATAAATGGCGACCGAACATTCGGAGGAATTTCATTTGGTATTGACAATACCCTTG
>DASVST010000162.1:0-20053 GCA_036387965.1 Segetibacter sp.
ACGTGCTGTTAAAAGAGCGAGAGAGAAGGGCGGACCTACCTTACTCGAGATGAAAACCTACCGCTACAAAGGACACTCAATTAGCGATCCTCAAAAATATAGAAGAAAGGAAGAGCTGGATGAATATAGGGTGAAAGATCCAATTGCTCTCGTTACAAAGAACATACTCGATAACCAGTTTGCAACACAAGAAGAGTTAGATGCAATTAATGCACGAATTGACGACGTGGTGCAGGAAAGTGTAAGGTTTGCAGAAGAAAGTGCCTGGCCTGACGATAGCGAATTATTGAAAGATGTATATGTGGACGAGAATTACCCTTTTATAGTCGATTAAACTTAGCGCTAAGTAGAAAACTTATTTGGCAAAATTAAAAAGCAACCGAAAACCCTAAACATAAAACTTAGAATTCAATAAAATGGCGGAAACAAAAGTACAGGAAGCTGAAGTGAATGAGACCTTGGTAAAGGCAAGAAGCTTCTGGGAAAAATATCAAAAAATCATATTAGGCATCGCCGCTGCTGTTATTTTAATTGCAGGCGGATGGTATGTATACAAGAAAATGTACAAAGAGCCTGCTGAAGAAAAAGCGGCTGATGCAATCTTTAAGGCAGAGCAATACTTTAACGCCGGAAGCTGGGATTCTACTTTGAACGGTGATGGACAGAATAAAGGTGTTTTGAATGTTATAAAGAGTCATAGCGGTACAAAAGCTGCTAATCTTGCACATTTTTATGCTGGTGTTTCATACCTGCATAAAGGTGATTACAATAATGCTGTGAAGTATCTTAAAGACTTTGATACAGATGCAAAGCAGATCCAAATGCTTGCATACGGTCGCCTGGGAGATGCTTACAGTGAGCTTGGAAAAAAAGAAGATGCAGTAGATAACTATAGAAAAGCAGGTACTTATTTCGAAGACGATGAAATTAACTCTTCAGAGTTTTTATTTCGTGCCGGTTATCTTTTGGAGAGCATGGGAAAAACAAAAGAAGCTGTTGAAGTTTATAAAGAGTTGAAAGAAAAATTTCCTAGAACTGAAAAAGGGTTTACTGTAGATAAATATATATACCGTTTAAGCATCGAGAAAAATGAGTTTAGCGTAAAATAATATGGCTTCAAAAGGAAATACTGAATTAAACAAAGGCATCCCTATTTTAACGGATGCCTTTGTAGTTATTGTGAAAACAGAATGGAACGCTCACATCATAGACAAGCTTGAATCCGGGTGTAAAAAAATATTAAAGCAAAACGGTATCAAGTCAAAAACGCTTGTCGTTCCAGGCGCTGTTGAAATTCCATTTATCATTAAAAGATATGCTGAAGTAAGCAAAGTTAAGGCTGATGCTTTTATTGCTTTGGGTACAGTTATCAGGGGTGATACACCACATTTTGAATTTGTATGCAGTGCAGTTACGGATGGCATAAGTCAGTTGAATTTGTCGCTCGACGTTCCGGTAATATTCGGGGTACTAACCCTCGAAAATGAACAACAGGCTTTTGAAAGAATTGGAGGTAAGCATGGTCATAAAGGAGAAGAAGCTGCAATTACCGCTATTAAAATGATCGATCTGAACCGGAAGATTAAATAAATTCTGCGGATATGAATGTCTCCATTTTTATACCATGTTTTGTCGACCAATTATACCCGCAGGTGGCTTTCAATATGGTTAAAGTACTTGAAAAGGCTGGCTGTAAAGTCTCATACAATACAAATCAAACCTGCTGCGGTCAACCTGCTTTTAACGCGGGTTTTTGGGAAGAGTCGAAAGCTGTGTGTTCAAAGTTCCTGAATGATTTTTCTAATACTGAATACGTGGTATCGCCGAGCGCAAGCTGTGTTGGCTTTGTAAGAAATTATTACAGTAAGTTGTTTGATAATTCATCTGTTCATAATACCGTACTAAAGCTTGCTGATAGAACTTATGAATTCAGCGAGTTTATGGTTAAAGTATTAGGTGTAGATAAAGTAGATGCAAAGCTTGAAGGAAAAGCAACTTATCATGATAGCTGTGCAGGTCTTCGAGAATGCAAGATTAAACAAGAGCCAAGACAGTTGCTCAGTAATGTACAAGGTCTTGAACTGGTAGAAATGAATGACGTAGAAACCTGTTGTGGTTTCGGTGGAACCTTCGCCGTAAAGTTTGAACCAATCAGCATTGCCATGGCTGATCAAAAAGTAAATAATGCATTAGCAACTGGTGCAGAATATATTATAAGCACGGATGTTAGTTGCTTAATGCATATTGATGGTTACATAAAGAACAAAGGCTACAACCTGAAGACATTGCATATTGCAGATGTGTTGGCAAGCGGATGGTGAGGCAATTCGGTAATTAGACAATTTTAAAAATTTGACAATTCGAAAATGATTGAATAATAATAATACTTACTCATAACTTATATCTTTTAATTCCTCAGTACCATGGCACATTGGCTTATAAAATCTGAACCATTCAAATACAGCTGGGATCAGTTTGTAAAAGACAAACAAACATTCTGGGATGGGGTGAGAAACTTTCGCGCAAGAAATAATTTAAAAGCTATGAATAACGGAGATGAGGTTTTCTTTTACCATAGCAATGAAGGATTAGAAATTGTTGGTATAGCTAAAGTAGCAAAAGAAGCATACCAGGATCCTACTACTGAAGATCCGAATTGGGTTGTGGTTGAGTTTAAGCCTGTAGAGAAATTGAAACGTCCGGTATCCTTATCAGAAATAAAAGCAACTAAAAGTTTAGCTGAAATGGAACTTGTAAAACTCGGACGCCTTTCTGTATCTGCAGTAACAGATGAAGAATGGAATATAATTCTTGCCCTTTCAGAAACCCGTTAATTCTTCTTTTAACATCCTCTAACGGGTTACAATTTTTCTTTTCTTTTATTAAGTGTAGAAGCGCCTCTTCTCTTATCACGATTGCAGTCTTGTGAATTTCCATTCATTAAGCATCTAAGTTAAAACAACATTTATGAAATTATATGTAATAGCATTCATTATGCTAACGGGCCTTTTTATGCTTTCCTGCAACCAAAATTCCGAAAGCACTACTACCGATTCCACCTCAGTGTTAGGAATTGAACTCGCAGAAATAAAGGAAGATGAAGCTGCAAAAGAAATACAGAACAACTTTGCAGATACAGCTGTAGTTGTTCATCCTTCTAACGTAAATACTGCCTTACAAGCTGGCAGCCCCGCACCGGACTGGGATAAGAAAATAATTAAAACTGCAAACATAAAATTAGAGCTGAAAGACTTCAACTCATACAACACTTCAATACACAAAAATATAAAAGCATATGGTGCTTATATCGCTGCTGAAGAACAGGTACAAAATGAAGATAGGATCGAGAACGTTGTAACTATTAAAGTACCTGTATTACAGTTTGAAGAATTGATGAACTCTTTTAACAGCCCCGGCGTAAAGGTGATAAACAGGCGAATATCAACAGAGGATGTTACAGGCGAAGTAGTTGACACGAAAGCCCGGATTGATGCGAAGAAACAAGTTAGAGAAAGCTACATGTCCTTATTAAGGCAGTCTAAAAACATGAAAGAAATTTTACAGGTGCAAAATGAAATAAGCTCAATTCAGGAAGAACTTGAAACCGCTGCCGGCCGTGTTAATTACCTTTCAAATCAATCATCCTATAGTACTATTCATCTTGTTTACTACCAATATGTAAATGGTGCAACAGGGGAAAACACGGAGCATGGGTTCTTTACAAAACTACAGCAGGCATTCAGTAATGGAGGCTACATTATAAGCAGTGGTGTTCTATTGCTCGTTACTATTTGGCCACTACTGCTTTTTGGATTTGCCATTTGGCTTGTGCTTAAGCGATGGAAACCTGCAGGTGTATCTTCTGGGAAGAAGGTATGATGTTATTCTCTGATCACTTTGGTCTTTAACTTTGAGTATGGCAAAACAGAAACTTGTTGTACTAACCGGAGCAGGCATAAGTGCAGAAAGCGGTTTAAACACGTTTAGAGATTCAGATGGTTTATGGGAAGGTTATGATGTATACGAAGTAGCAACTCCACGAGCTTTTGCTAAGAACCCGCAACTGGTTCTTGACTTTTACAACATGCGGAGAAAAGATATTGCAGCAGCCCAGCCGAACGATGCACATAAGGCCCTTGCAGAACTTGAGGAAGATTTCGATGTACATATCATCACCCAAAACATTGATGATTTACATGAGCGTGGTGGAAGTACAAACGTGTTGCATCTTCATGGGCAGATCTTTAAAATGCGAAGTATAAAAGATGATCAAAAGAATTTTGATGTACGAGGTGATATTAGCCTTGGCGACATTGCAGAAGATGGAGGACAGTTAAGACCTGACATCGTGTGGTTTGAGGAGCCTGTGCCAATGATTGAAAGGGCTGTCGAGGTTATGAGGCAAGCAGAAATTTTTGCGGTTATTGGCACTTCGTTAGTCGTGTATCCTGCGGCAGGGCTGGTTAATTATGCACCCTGGCAAATTCCTAAGTTTATTATAGATAAGTCGATTCCATATACTCAGTCATTATATAATTTGACTGCTATAGAAAAAGGAGCAAGCGAAGGAGTGAAGGAGTTTAAAAAATTGCTGTCAGTTTTATAGCTATTTTTATTGAACAACCCCCAGTGAACATGTTTAAAACCTTTGCTGTTTCAGTTCTTTTGTTAAGTACAAACATATTATTGGCGCAGAGAATTATGCCATTGGATTTCTTAAGAAGCAAACTGCAATTAAAAGCGCCTGTATCTTACGATTCATCCCGAACATATTTTCAGCTATTCACCAAAGATGGACTTCACTATTTAAACCCTGTTTATCAACTTATACTTAATGAGGAAAAGATGAAAGTTGCTATGGGTGAAAGGAATTTTTATGACAACGCCAGTCAGTCGATTTCATTTAGTGGGGATTATCAAACATCAAATAGCCTTACAAAAAGAGCTGGTGATACGTTAACTTCAAAAGCAAAAAGAGAGATAGAAGATTTGATTCACCATTACAAAAATGGTAGGCATGTTGACGCAAAAAAGTTCCTTCTAAGAAAAGCCGAAGCATACCAGATAATGATGATCAATGAAGCACATCATAATCCTTCGCATAGGGCTTTTACTTTTTCTTTACTCGAAGACCTTTATAATAAGGGTTTCAAATACCTTGCTATGGAGACCTTCTTTAATTCACCGAATTCAACACTTAATAAAATAACAAGTCTTACCGGAACGTACACGCTTGAGCCAATAGGTGGAGAGTTAGCAAGGTACGCGTTAAAACTCGGTTACAAACTGATAGCTTATGAGGATACGGCTTATAGCGCTAACCATACTTCGACCCAACGAGATTCGGTACAGGCTCGTAATCTTTACAAAGTTTTGCAAAAAGATAATACTGCAAAAATTGTAGTTCATGCAGGATTTGCCCACATCACGAAGTCAGCATTTGGAGATTATACACCGTTGGGAAAAGCTTTATATAATTTAACCGGCATTCCATACTTATCAATAGACCAAACTGAATATTCTGAAGGGATCAGGTATGTATTTGGAAGAACGAAATATGATCATTACGTGAAAGAATATAATGTAAAAAAGCCTGTCATAGCTTTAAAGGGAAATACTGATTATAGTTTGTTTGATACGGTCATGTACGATTTCAATGTTATTCATCCAACAACGAAATATAAAGAGCAAAGACCTGACTGGATATCACTAAGTGGATATCGAAAAAAATATATTATTAAAAAGGAATTGATTCCGACTAACACCTTTCTTGTACAGGCTTATTATCACGGAGAGTTGATCGACAATAAAATGGAAAACCTTGTTCCGGCTGATCAAACATATTATAAAACAGACAAGGGTACGTATGCTTTATATCTTAGTAAAGATAAGTATACACTCGTACTAAGAGACGCATATTATAATGTGATTAAGACCAGGATGATATCAATTAAATAATCTTCATCTTCTTCATTAAGAACGAAGCATTTTTATTTTGAGCAACACCTTTTAAAACTTTATAATCGAAAATCAGTTCGTCATCTTTTATTATGCTTTCGAAGCAGTAGTTTTCAATGACTCCTTCATGTTCTTTTTCTAATTCACTCAGCTTAAGATCGTGGGTTGCGAAAAGGGTTAGACAGTTATATTGAATAAGCTTCTTTACAAATTCGGCAGAGCCAAAATATTTATCTTCTGAATTTGTGCCTCTTAATATTTCGTCAATTAAAACAAGTGAAGGTTGTAGCGATGAGATGTTTTCTTTAATCTCGCTTAACCTCTTAAGCTCCGCCATAAAATACGATGTATGATCTTGCAGGGAGTCACTTATGCGAATAGAAGTATAGATGTTGACTGGTTTGAAAGAGAAAGTTGTTGCACATACAGGAGCTCCGCATTGTGCCAGCACAATATTGATACCTATTGTTCTTAAGTAAGTTGTTTTGCCAGACATGTTAGAACCTGTTACCAGCAATAACTTGCTTGTTTTACCTAAGGAAACATCGTTAGTTACTCTTTCCTTTTCTGCTATAAGAGGATGAGCTAAGGCGTTAGCTTCTATACTTAATTCATCAGTCAACTCGGGGTAACAATATAAAGGATGATTGAAAGCAAAAGTTGAAAAGCTTGTCAGTGTTTCTACACTTGCGATACAGTTCATCCATTTAGTAAAATGTTCCTTGTTTGATAACTTCCATTTCTCCAATTCAATGACAACCTGCACTTCGTAAAGAAGGAAGCTATTCAGGAATATATTAACGAGGAGATTTAAGCGCTGATCTAAAAAATTTGAAAGTCCGGCTAGCTTTTTAACCTGTCCATGTGCTTCCGTAGCATGGTCTCTAAGCTCTTGTAATAGAGAGGACGTTTTGATATCAACTCTCGAAAACTCTCTTAATATAACCGCATATTGATCTAATAACTCCTGCCTCTTTCCAAGAGAGACATGTTGCTGGTGTATATACTTTGAATAGTAACCGATATGAAGCCAACATATTATTACACTCAACGTCAGGAAAAAATAGTGACCGAGGTAAAGCGAAAGAATTAAAGTAAAAAGATTCAGCAGCGGTAAAACAAATCTTGCTACTGACATCCACTTGCTCGATGAGATTGTTGTTCGGTCAGTTAGCCAATGTTGTATATTATGAATGTTGCCTTCAACATCTTTCCGTCCCAGAGACTTGGCAATAACATGTTCGCGTAATGAATGCTGCGGTGCGAACTCTTTAATTGCGTCCTGGTGTTCTCTAATGCTCCCGGGATCTAAAAGAGGTTTTTTCAGCCGTTCTGCTAACGCAGTACTTCCAAGATTTGTAGAAGTGCGATTTAGTAAGTGGTATAAAGTTGCTTCACCAAAAATATCAAGATCAGCATAATAACTCTCATTCGAGAGGAAAGACGATCCGTTATCGAATTTGTTCGTTCCTCCATTAATGTTCTCTAGCTCATTTCTGTTTACGAACTCAAGGTTTTCGAGGAGTGTTCTTTTATCAGTAAGTGATTTACTCTTTTTAACGAGAAAGAGAAAGATGACGAGCAATACAGTTGAGCCAAATAGCAGAAGATTATCGTAAGATTTGAAATAAAAATAAATTGCACTGATCAGGAAAATAAAAGAGATCAGGCGACCCACAGCAGTATAGAAAAGAGCTTTCCTGGTTTGCCTCAATTGCTGCTCATATTCTTCAACTTTATCAGAATAAAAAGAAATCAGATCAATCATTAGTACAATTTAGATACAGCTACTTGGGAGATGGTAAAAGTAAAAGAAGCTATTTAAAGTGAAGGAAAATAAACAACAAAGCCTTTGAAAAACTCAAAGGCTTTGTAACTCTTATAATAAGTAGAACCTATCTTTCTGTTAGCTCACTCAATGTTGTTTGACGATTGTTCCTCTTTGTATATTTAAAATCTGTAGCACCTTCAAACCTTGTACCTTTTAGATTAACGGCATTACTGAAGTTTGCATATTTAAAATCTGAACTGCTTCTGAAACGTGCATTTGCAAGACTCCCGTTGCTTAAAAACTTCGCGTATTTAAAATCAGCCTGGTTATTGAACACCGCATTGCTAAAATCAAAGCCACCTGGCAATTCAACATATTTGAATATTGCAATGTTTTTGAAATCTGCTCCTGCAAAGTTTGGTCCCTGGGTAAATTTCGTGTATTTAAATGTTGCCTCATCATTAAACTTACTGCCAGCGAATGAAAGTTTGTTTTTGAATTCCGAATACTTAAAGGCTACTTCTTTTTCGAACGTGCAGTTTTCGAATGCTACGAGGGCTTCAAAGTTGGTATTATAAACCTCTGAGCTTTCCTTCATAGACAGATTTAGATTCCCTTTCACGTTATCAGGATTGAAATATCCCAGCACATTTCCGGTAAAAGTGCAATTAGTAAAACTTACAGGAGAGGTAACCGTACTAACAAAAGTTTTACTCATGCTTTCAGAGTCTTTTTGAGGTACAAGCTTCATGTTAGCGAGCTTCGTAAGATCCAGGTCGCCGGTTATGTGCACATTGCTTAATGCTATAGGTGAATTGGCGTTTATTTTTGCTTTTATTGATTCTGCTGATACAGTAGTTTGTGCGATGCTTAATGCAGGCACCAGCAATAAGACAACAAAGAAAGGTGATAGCTTTTTCATTTTTCTGCTTTTGGTAAAGTTAAAAAACAATCTACGAACTTCTTCGGCAGTATGAGTCGCGGTGAAATATTGATGTAAACGGTATAGTTTTTAGCACGAAATAAATCAGCTAATGCTTTCACTAAATTTTATTCCATGTTCTTCCAATTCTTTTAGAACCGGATTATAAATTGAAGATATAATGGGTATATGTAAACCGGTTTCTTTTATTTTACCTTGAAGAATAAGTTTAGCTGCTATGCCTAACGGAAGGCCTACAGTTTTTGCCATTGCTGTATGAATATTATCCTCACCCTTAACAACGAGTGAACTTTTTATTGCGGTTCTCATGTCGTCTGCTTCATATTCAATTTCATGAATCATCACGACCATGTCTTTATCATCTTTTTCTAACGCAAGTTTTTTTTCCATAATGAATTGAAGCACATCTGCTGCACTGCAGATACCAAGGTTTATTTCTTCATTACTATCAAGCCCAAGAAAAAATAACTGCTTAAGGCTAAGGTTTGCTTCATGCATTTTTGCGGCAACTTCAGTAGCTGCCACGTCCTTAAGATCCTCCAATTCATGTGTGTTAAGTTCTCCCTTTTCATTAACTATCATGAGCGTATCGTCATCATCTTTTTGTTCCTCTTCTGTTTCAATGAGGTGCATCAGGTTCTCCATAAGATCTTTTGCATACGTTAGCCGTGTTGTAAGAATCTCGTTTAACCAATCAGCAAACCCATGTTTATCAAAATGAAGTTTAAAGAAATCAGCAATTGTTAATCCGTTGGTATTGTATTCAGGTTCTTCACTTGTAAGTCTCAGGTCTATAATATTTTTCCAGCCAAAACAAAAATCGGGATGTCGTAACGTAGTGCGAACAAACGTCTTTGCTTCCTCCAAATTATACAAGGGAATATAGCCCAATGAATCGCGGTTAGGATAATAGGATAGCGGTTCACTATCCGGCACTTCTACTAAATTCGTTACATCAAAAAGCTCTTCATAAGGAACAACCTTTACCTCATTATTTTCTTTAAAAGTTGCGCCAGACTTGCCTGCGAGGATTATGTTACGTGGGTTCCAGCTTATTTTATAATGCCATGGATTTGTATCGCTTTCAGGAGCAACCAATCCGCCGCAATGCGATTTGAAAGAAGTAATCGTTCCATCCAATGCTTTAATTCTATGAATCAATTGCATTGCACTCATATGATCAATGCCGGGATCTAACCCCATCTCACAAAGAAATAAAAGGTTGCGTTCTTTTATTTCAGGTTCGAGGAGCTTGATCTTTTCATCAATGTATGATGCTGTTAATAGATGCTTGCTAAATTCAATACAATCCAAAGCAAGCAGGTAATGAAGAGCAGGTGGCATAAGTGATAGAACTATGTCAGCCTTCTGCACAAGATTTTTTCGTGAGACCTCATCCTCTATATCTAGTTGCACTGCTTTTACCAGTTCATGTTCGCCAACTTTCAATTGCACTGCTTCGAGGTTGCCATCAGCCACTGTCGCATTCCATCTATTTTGTAAAGTTATTTTCTTCAGGTAATCAATTAAAACAGTAGCAGATTTACCTGCACCAAAAAGTACTATGTGATTCATAAGGGCAAAATATTAAATTATGACTAATAGCTAAAAAGTAATTTTTAGGGTAAGAGGTAGTTATAATTCATTTTAGGAAAAGGTTCTTTTTTGGAAAACATACCTCTTTAGGATATTCTTCTACCTCTTTTGCTCACATACTGCTATAGCTTTTGTCTTTCTTCGTGTCTCCTTACTAAGATGGATTTTGTACAAAGAAATCCGACGTTAGAAGGAAAGAAAAAGTTCCTATCCAAAAATTAAAATTTAAAAAAGATTCTATGAAGACTCTATCATTAGCAACCGACACACAACTTGTACATTCATTTCAAGACGGTAACTCGCAGGCATTAGAAGTTTTGGTAAATCGTTACAAAGACAAAATCTTTTCTTCCATTCAATTTCTTGTAAAAGACAAGTATTTGGCTGAAGATCTTTTCCAGGATGTATTTATTAAAATAATAGATACCCTTCGTGCAAACCGTTATAACGACGAAGGAAAGTTTTTGCCGTGGGCTATGCGCATTGCTCATAACCTTTGTGTAGATCATTTCCGTAAAGTAAAACGCACCCCAACTATTAAAACAGGTGATGATAGAGACATCTTTGAAGTAATTAATGTATTTGAGGATGGAGCAGACACAAAGATTATGCAGAATCAATCGCATGATCGTGTACGCAAAATGTTAGACATGTTGCCGGAAGAGCAAAGAGAAGTGATCGTACTGCGCCACTTTGCAGACTTAAGTTTTAAAGACATCGCTTTAATGACAAACTGCAGCATCAACACAGCATTAGGCCGTATGCGTTATGGTCTTATAAACATGCGTAAGATTATGGAAGAAAAAGAAATAGCTATTTAGAAAGCTCTAAATAAAGTAAAAGCTTGAAAAGCAGGAGTATCATTCTCCTGCTTTTGTGCTATAAACACCAACCCCGTATCGTTTGAGGACTGTAAGTTTTAAGTCGTTATCTTTAATGGTGAGCATCTTATATTCTTTAAACTTCTTTTCCTTATCAAGAAAACCAATAAGGCAGGATAATTTTTCTTTACCGGGTCTTACTTCTACAGTAGGCCAAATGCCGAAGTTCGGCACTTTCAAAGTATCGGTTACAACCATGCCTTCGTACTGCATTCGCATCAGGTATTTAAATGTTTGCGGTGTTTCATAAATAAGAACCCCGAACTTATACTCCAGCCTAGGATCACCAATAGGTATCATGTACGATGCTACGGGCTTATGGCTTACTTCTTTTCGTACTTCAGGAATAGTGTCATTCGTGACTTTCGTCGTCTTATTCAAACCACTATTTCGTCTTTCATCACTCTGTGAGCAGCCTATGAAAAACAAAAAAGGAATTAAATAATATTTCATGCGGATTAACTGCTGCGAAGGTAGTAGAAAAGCGATTTCAGACACAAAAGGTTGTCGATATGAAGCTTTAATGTGCGTAAAGAACGTTGTGGTATGCGTAAATCTAATGCTATGAAATAGTTTGTATATTTCTCCTTCACAATTAAACCCTTAAAAATGGTCAATGTCATTTTATCACATGAAGTGAAAGACTTCAGCAGTTGGAGAAAACTTTTTGATGCCGGTGAATCCATGCGTACACAGGCAGGCATTAAAACAACCGGAGTGTATACTTCAGTAGATAATCAAAACCAGGTAACGGTGCTGGCCGAATTTCCAAGTGCAGAGATAGTACAAGGATTTTTAAATAATCCCGAACTAAGAAAAACTATGGAAGAAGCAGGGGTTATAGGTAAGCCTGATATCAAAATCCTAAATAGGGTGTAAGTACTTTGTTAGGGCTAAAACAAAGAGGGTACATTGTGACCCTCCTTGTTTAGCAGTTACGCTAACTTATAATTCATTTTTGACACGATGCTTTGGGTATCGTTTTGCATAAGTCAAATTTACAAAGCGCCCTCTTTATTCAATAGCGAAAAAAATTGCGTTAAACGGGCGTTTATAGCCTGTTCGAAAGCAGCCTGCATATCTGAAGGTTTCGGGTGTTTGAACTTCCATAATTTAAAGTAATTCTGAAACCCCATATCTACTTTCTCCCTGCCAATAGTCTGCTCTAAAAGATACATCCAAATGGCGCCCTTTAAATACGCAGTCATGCCATATGCTTCACTGCTTTTATAATTAGCAGAAGGTGTTTCTAAAGCATCTTTTATAGGTATTTGTTGAAGTGCTTTATAAATGGCGAATTGAAAATCTTCTTCGCTCAATTTCTTTACTTCAGCGGGTATTTTATCCCCAAATGCACTATGACTTCTGTATTTTTCTGCTGCATATCTATACTCGAAATAGCTGTTCATCCCTTCATCAAGCCATGGATGTATGCGTTCGTTACTGCCAAGCATACTCATAAACCAATTATGACCTACTTCGTGTGCTATAACAAAATCGAGTGTTTGTGGCTTTGCATCAGGGCTTGTGATCAATGTGACCATAGGATATTCCATACCACCACTTGAATTGTTCTTTGGGCCTTCTACTGCCTGAACAGTTGGATAAGCGTATTCGCCAATCCAGTTACTATAATGGTGCACGGCGTCCTTTACGTAATCCATACTGTTCTTCCACGGCGTGTTCCTGTTATTATGATAAAAAGTAAATGCATCTATAGTTTTACCTGAAGATAACTGCACAGTATCGTAGCTAATTACAAAGTCTTTGTCAGCAAACCATGCAAAGTCAGGAACACTGTCAGCATAATAACTAAGTGTCTTATTTGGTTCAGCAGATGTTGGAGTGTACAATTTTGGTTTGCTTTCAGGATTTATTCTGTTATAAGCACCAAGACTTTTGTATGCATTGGCTTCGGCTGTTGTTTGAAGAACCCCGGTTGCACTTACTACATAAGGAGCAGGTACAGTAATATTTACTTTGTAAGAAGCAAATTCGCTATAGAACTCTCCCATATCAAGATAAGGCATTTCGTGCCAGCCATCTTTGTCGAAAACTGCTGGTCTTGGATACCATTGGCATACCATAAATTCATCATCAGCATAGCCGGATCTAGAAATGTACGAGGGCAACTTTACTTTGAAAGGTGTTGAAATGGTTGCAGAATCGCCAGGCTTTAAAGCCTTAGGTAAAATAACCTTGATAATGTCAATGTACTGGAGATTAGGATGCGGTTCTGTCTTAGCAGCAGCTCCGTCAACAGTAAAGGCAAGATTGCTGATATAACCTGAACTGTTTCTGTTCATCTTTTCTTTGCGTGATGGATCAGTTTTCAGTTGCTGATAAAACGCTGTCGACTCATCCTTATAAGCATTGGGATAAATATGAAACCAGATAAAACTGAGTACCTCCGGTGAGTTGTTTTTATAGACAATCGTCTCTGTGCCTGTAAGTGACTTTTCTTTGTCGTTTAACTGAACGTCAATTGTATAATTAAGATATTGCTGCCAATAATCTTGTTGCCCTATGGATTGTAAGCTTACTGATAAAAGAGCAAGTAATAAAAGGTTTTTCATAGGAATAAAGTAAACGCATAAACAGTATGCAGGCAAATTATTATTGGAAGAAATAGTTAAAGGTATAACAGCGGAAGCGAGTGCAATAGTACAAGTTGTGCGACGCAACGGCTGCTAAATAGAACTACCAAAGGTTGCTACCAAAAATATTCACATATTTTTGCTCCTTATGACACAAGAACAAATCAAGGAAATGAAGGATAGGGTTGTCGTGCTGAGAAGATTTCTTGACGTCGATAATCGACAAGCTAAAGTACACGAAGACAAACAACGCTCACTTTCGCCAGGGTTTTGGGATAATAATGAACGTGCTACAGGCATTCTTAAAGAAATTAAGCTAAACGAATTCTGGACTAAAATGTACCAGTCAGTAGAAAGCGCTGTAGAAGATTTTGCCGTACTTTTTGATTTTTGGAAGGCAGGCGAGGCGAGTGAGGAAGAGGTGAAAGAAGCACATCAACAAGCTATTGCTGCAATTGAAGAAGCGGAGTTTAAGAGCACCCTTAACAAACCTGAAGATGAATTAGCTGGGATCGTTCAAATTAACAGCGGCGCCGGCGGAACTGAAAGCCAGGATTGGGCTGAAATGCTTTTGAGGATGTATCGCATGTATGGTGAAAAGCAAGGTTGGGCTGTAACAGAGCTTGACTTGCAGGAAGGTGATGGCGCAGGAATAAAAAGTGCAACACTTCAGTTTGATGGTCCGTTTGCTTATGGATTTTTGAAAGCTGAAAGTGGTGTTCATCGCCTTGTTCGTATTTCTCCCTTTGATAGTAATGCAAGAAGACATACTTCATTTGCGAGTGTTTATGTTTATCCTTTAATTGATGATACGATTGAGATAGCAGTTAATCCCGCTGATGTAGAATGGGCATTTTTTAGAAGTGGTGGAAGTGGTGGACAGAACGTAAACAAAGTTGAAACAGCAGTTAGGTTAACGCATAAACCTTCGGGGATTATTGTTGAATGTCAGCAAGCAAGAACGCAGGGTGAGAACCGGGAGAAAGCAATGACAATGCTTAAAAGCCGCTTGTATGAAGAGGAAATGCGTAAGCGTGAAGAAGTCAAGAACGCAGCAAATTCAAGTAAGAAAAAGATAGAGTGGGGGAGCCAGATAAGAAGTTATGTTTTCCATCCTTATAAGATGATTAAAGACCACCGTACAGATTATGAGGTTGGTAATGTTGGACCTGTAATGGATGGCGATCTTGATGGATTTATTAAAGCTTACCTGATGATGGAAAAGGAGGAAGCAGCGCAATAATTCTTGTTTCGACCTATCGATTTATCATATTAAATTCTTCAGGTAATATTCAGCCAAGAACTCTTTACCTAATTCCTGATAGCGCATCCATTGCTGTTGGTCAGGAAGTAATACTTCTACAGCAGCAGGATCAGGGAATGTTTTATAATCGAAGCGGGTGCTATCGGGGCTGATGTACCCGGTATAGTAAAAGGATATTTTGTGTAAAAGGGCGTACTGAAGCTTTTGCAGTATTAAAAATTTGCCGAGGCTGAAACTTTTGTAGTGAGGATGATAAATGTTCATGATGCCAGCCATGGATTGCTGACCTTTATCAAAATAGCCGGTCGCAATCAGCCGGTCTTTATCTCTCACCTGTATCATCATGGATTCAAAGGGATTTGGTAACACATCCATGTGTAGATAGTCTTTACAACTGGACGATACAGAAAATGGCACATGCTCTTTATACAAATCGTAAAGAGATTCTATTTCATCATCTACATGAGCAGATTGCACACTAACAGAGAACCTTGAACATCTTCTAAGGATAGTCTTAGCTGAATTAATAAGACAGCATTGATTAACTTTTGTACGCAGCCAGAACACGGGGATTAAAGTTTCTTCTGTGCCTAAACAAGTGTCGTTCGTGGTAAACATAAAATGTTGCATACGATAATATCCAGCCGACAACATTTGGTCTAACGCACCAGATTTGAAACCATTTTCATCGGGAAGAAAGTATTGGAACTCACCCATAGTTCAACTTTTACATAAAAACAAAAGAGAGAGATAAAACATATGCGCCGCTTATTTGTTAAACAGCATCCTGTAATAAAAAGCAGGCTTAGTTAACAGCTTCTTTTTCTTTTCGACGCTTGCTAATGCTTCGATTAAGAACTGTTGTAAGTATTTGCTTTGCTTCGCCTTTTTTACTGCAAAGTTGAATGCCCAAGGATATGTAATAATTGTTTGAAGTGTCCGGCTGATCTTAAATTCATTCCACATCCTTCGGTAGATCTCTTTATCGTAGTCCTTATTAAATGCTGCTGAAAAATTTTTCTGTTCACAACATTTTACCGCATGTTCGGCTGCAACTCTTCCACTGCGTATTGCATTTGCAATCCCTTCTCCGGAAAAAGGATCAATTAATGCTGCGGCATCGCCTGTAAGTAAAAAACGTTCTCCTGAAATGGTTCTTTTCTTCGAGCCTAACGGCAAACCATATCCTTTTACCGTTTCAAGTGCGGTAGCATCTTTGAAACGTTCTTTAAGATTGGGGTGAGTTGTTATTAATTTATTTAGAACCTGTTTAAGGTTCACTTTTTTCTTTGAAACAACTGATGAGAGCATTCCTATACCAACATTTGCTTTATTATCAGCTAAAGGAAAAATCCATAAATAACCGGGAAGTATATCTTTAAAGAAATGCAGCTCTATAAAATTCTCTTCGTGAAAAGAAGTAACATTTTCGTAATAAACTCTTAAGCCTGCACTATGATGTTTTTTATCAACTTTTATTTCGCCGATGTTCTTAGAAACGACAGAATGAGCACCATCTGCGGCGATGATTAGGTCGCTTTCAAATGTTCCCAAGTTAGTATGAACAACAACTTTTGAACTGCTGTTGTCAACTTTGTCTACTGAACAGTTTTCAAAGATTTCAATGTTAGGGTATTCTTTAACCTGCTGAAAAAGGAAGTTGTCAAAGCTTAGGCGCGGAGAAATGTAGCCAAAGCTTTTTTCGTTTTTATGGATGAAGGGAATATCGATGAACTCATGATTGGGAGAAAATATCTTCACGCCGTACGAAGGAATTTTATTCTCAACTAATTTGAAATCTTCTGCAACCTTGGGGGACAACATTGCAAGTTGATTTATCACGTCAACACTAAGCGCATCACCACAAGTTTTATCACGGGGAAAAGTTGCTTTGTCTAATAAGGCAACACGTAACCCTGAGTTGCCCAACCTTATCGCACATGAACTTCCTGCGGGACCGGCACCAACAATGATAACATCAAATTTTTCCATCTTGAACTATGCTTATCTCTTTAAGCAAGCGAAAATAACATCTAAATTGTAAGTCTGGAGAGGAAATGTTCAATACAGCTTTGCCAGTCTTTTTATGTTGCTCAACGTCCTAAAACGGTTTTTATTTAAGGCCATATCTACAACAAGGTCTTTTCTTTCAACAGTTTTCCAGTCGAGCGGTCTGCCATATTTTTCCTCACTTTGTTTAAACTGGTCTAATGCGGTTAGAGTAAAACCGTGTAGAACACTCATCCGCCTTATTGTATTTAATTTGTTTTTCATCGTGGCATTGCATGCCATTACAAGTCTATGTAAATGTTCGCATTCAATTAGAAAAAATTCCTTCACCTGGTCTATTGAGGGAGCTTTATTAAAATAAGTATAGATGCCATTCTGCGTATCGAAGTACATGTCGAAGCTGTCGTTAGTTAGTTGTCCTACGATTGCTGACTGATAAATAAATTGCTTTTCTTTCTCATCCCAATCTTCATCGATCAACGATGCAAACATCAAAGACGTGTGGCCATTCTTTTCGCGACAGATATTTACAATTTCTTCCAGCGAAATATTTGGATCTAATTGCTTTGCCGAAGATGATTGCCAGTCTAACGCGATCTTTAACTGGTTTAAGTATCGATCCTCTAACGGCCAAAAGGCGTTTAGTTCTTTGTTAAGTGCAACTAACAGTTTGGCCTTTGTTTCTAATCCTTCTTCATTAAACTGGTTCGATAGCAATTGAAATATTCTCTCCCTCGTCCATCCATGTTCATCAATAAGGTCGTCGCAAATAGTAGCCATCGCACCAACTAACGTCAGTCGTTTTCTTTCGCTTGTAGACAAGTCTCTTCCCTTTAACGTCAAATACATTTGTGCACACGCAAGCACAGTGTACATAGGGTAATAGAAAAGTACTTTTTTGTTTTCGCTCTTAGAGAACTTGTATCCTAACCTGGTGCAATGTTTTTGAACAAGTGGCTTTAAAAATTGTTTGATAAACAACAGTTGCCTGTAACCATCAATAGTTAAGCTCAATCCGTATTTAGTTAGCTGCAGGTTGTTCATCAAAAAGCTTCAGCCAAATATAAATATGTTTATGGCAAACTTGCCATGTAAGGGCTAATGGCTAATTTTGCACCTCTCATTTCAAACATAAAATTGTCTATATGAATCTTGGATATTTCAGTTACCCCACACCTGTAAACGAACCTGTATTACAATATGCACCTGGTAGTCCTGAAAGAGCGCAGTTGAAGAAAACTTTGGCTGAGTTGAAAAAAGAAAAAGCCGACATACCAATGTACATCGGTGGTGACGAAGTGAGAACAGGAAATGAAGTAGCTATACATCCACCACATGAAAGATCTCATACACTTGGACATTTTCATGCAGGAGAAGAAGTTCATGTAAGGCACGCTATAGATGCTGCAATGACAGCACATAAAACATGGTCAGCGACGCCATGGGAGGAGAGAGCCCATATCTTTTTGAAAGCAGCAGAACTATTGGCAACCAAGTATCGCAGTTATATAAACGGTACAACAATGCTTGGACAAAGTAAAAATGCTTTCCAGGCTGAAATTGATGCTGCTTGCGAACTAATAGATTTTCTACGCTTTAATGTTCATTTTTTAAGTGAAATTTATAAGCAACAACCTGTTTCATCACAAGGCATGCACAATCGCATGGAGTGGAGAGCGTTGGAAGGTTTTGTACTTGCAATAACGCCATTCAACTTTACAGCGATAGGTGGCAACCTGCCAACGAGTGCTGCAATGTGCGGTAACGTTGTTGTATGGAAGCCGGCTAACACACAAATATATTCTGCGCAAATGTTCATGCGTGTTTTAAAAGAAGCAGGTTTGCCGGATGGAGTTATTAATCTTATCTATGTTGATGGACCAACGATAGGTCGTGTATGTATGAGTCACCCTGATTTTGGCGGCGTGCATTTTACAGGATCAACTGGTGTGTTTAACCAGATGTGGAAGACCATTGGCGAAAATGTAGGAATGTATAAATCGTATCCAAGAATTGTTGGAGAAACAGGAGGGAAGGACTTTGTTATTGCACATAAAAGCGCAGATATTGATACAGTTGTTACTGCGTTAGCAAGAGGTGCATTTGAGTTCCAGGGACAGAAATGTTCTGCTGCTTCAAGAGCATATTTACCGAGTAATATAGCTGATGAAGTTAAGAGCAGACTCGTTGCAGAAGTGAAGAGTATGAAGATGGGAACGGTAGAAGACTTTTCAAACTTCATCAACGCTGTTATTGATGAAAAAAGTTTTGACAAAATCTGCAGCTATATCGAAAATGCAAAGAAAGATAGTGGTGTAAAAATATTAGTTGGTGGGAACTGTGATAAGAAAAAAGGTTTCTTTATTGAGCCTACTGTTATAGAAACGTCCGATCCAAAGTATGTAACAATGTGTGATGAGATATTTGGGCCGGTACTTACCATTTACACTTATGATGCTGATCAATACGAAGAAGCATTAGAGCTCGTCGACAGCACTTCGCCTTATGCACTTACAGGTGCAGTTATTTCTCGAGATCGTGCTGCGGTTGAATTAGCAACTGTTAAGTTGCGTAACGCTGCAGGTAACTTTTACATTAACGATAAGCCTACAGGAGCAGTCGTTGGTCAGCAGCCGTTTGGTGGTGCAAGGGCAAGTGGTACAAACGACAAAGCAGGAAGTATGATAAATCTCTATCGTTGGTTGAGTGCAAGAACTATTAAGGAGACATTTAATCCGGCGGTTAAGTTTGATTACCCGTTTTTGTTGGAAAGTTAAATGGGTGTGCGTCATGCTGAACTTGTTTCAGCTCTCCTGGCAAAACTTTTTTTGAAGCACACCAAGAGATCCTGAAATGAATTCAGGATGACGGTTTAGAATGTGCGTCATGTCGACTTGTTTCAGAACAAAAATGCGTCATGCTGAACTTGTTTCAGCATCTCCTGGTAAAACTTTTTTAAGCACACCAAGAGATCCTGAAATAAATTCAGGATGACGGTGGAATTAGACCGGCTGCTTTTCCGGAAGACTGACG
>DASVST010000163.1:0-13868 GCA_036387965.1 Segetibacter sp.
TAGGGTGTATGGTTTTAAGCCTCCTTATAACCTGGTAAAAGAAATAAGACAGGACTAAGATCGTGGCAACTTCGTTTCGGCATTCCGCACAAAGGTTCGTCTGTAGAATAGCAAATGAATATGAACCTTAACAGAGACACAACTTCACATTCGCGGACAAGTGAAGGAGAGAAATTTAGAAAGAAATCATAATTAAATCTGTATATGTTTCAGATTAAATCTAACCTCGTCCATAAAACCGTATGTAGGTTTCAATTATTAGAATTCCGTACATGTATAAAAATATTTTTAGAACGTTTGTTTTATCCCAGGTGTTCTTGCTTGCTTCTGTTTTTTCATTTAGCCAGTCAGGTGGTTTAAGTAAAGGAAGCTCTGTTCCTAACTTTAATGTAACCTCTATTGATGATGGTAAAACCTATACCCCTGAAAGTTTAAAAGGGAAAGTATACCTTGTTGATTTTTGGGCAACATGGTGTGCACCTTGTATTAAAGCACTGCCACACTTACAGAAAGTTTACGATCAGTATAAAGGGCAAGGGTTTACTATTATCAGTCTTTCAATGGATCAATCCCCCGAAGCTGTAACTGCTTTTCGAAAAAAGAAATTTCCTATGCCTTGGTTTAACGGCTTTGTAAAAGGTGGACTTGAAAGCAACATTGCACAATCTTTTAAGATCAGTGGTTTACCGGGTGCCTATTTAGTTGATAAGAATGGAAAAATTATTGCAAAAAATAAGGAACTCGAAAATGATAAGTTAGATAAGCTCCTTGCTGCACATATTGGTAAATAATTGAAGTAATGGTGACAGTTGCTTTTACAAACTTGAAATCACTTCTGCAAAAATTTTAGAAAGCTTAGCATCCGCTTTACCCGCCACTGCAATTATTTCTGAAATATCTACAGGCTGCAAATTATCAGGATCACACTCATCAGTAATAACCGACACTGCTGCACATTTTAACCCAATATGATTTGCAACAATTACCTCTGGCACAGTACTCATTCCAACCATATCTGCACCAATGGTTCTTATGTACCTGTACTCTGCCCGTGTTTCCAGGTTTGGTCCCATAACAGAAGCATAAATCCCCTTTTTTAAAGAAATGTTTAGGTCGTCTCCTGCTTTGAGAAGCAGGCTGTTCAAGTTAAAATTATAAGGTTGGCTCATGTCAACAAATCGGTTTCCAAACTCCGGTGCATTTAATCCTCTAAGTGGATTTTCTGGTTGCAGGTTGATATGGTCTTCTAAGATCACCAGATCACCTTTTTTGTAATCCAGGTTTATTCCGCCGGCAGCGTTACTTAATAAAAGGTGCTGCACACCCAGCTCTTTCATTACTCTTATTGGAAAGGTAATTTCCTGCATGCTGTAGCCTTCGTAATAATGAAACCTTCCCTGCATTGCGATCACCTTCTTATCACCTATTGCTCCGAATAGCAGTTGACCTTTATGAAACTCAACCGTAGCCACAGGAAAATTCGGTATTTCAGCATAAGATATCTGCTTTTCAATCTGCATCTCATTTGTAAAACTGCCTAATCCTGTGCCTAAAACAACGCCTATGGTTCCACCACCAAAATGTTCTTTTATAAGAAATTCTGTTGTTTCTTTTAATCTGGCAATAATGTCCTTCATAATCGTAATCAGTTTAAAACCATTTTGCACTTTGAAGCGTATATTTCGTCTATGAAAAAGGCATTATTGATTTTCCTTTTTATCAGCTCGGCATTCATGGGTCATTCAAACATCAACAATAACGAAAATTTAAATGCAAAAGATTTTTCCATTATTGATATTTCACAACAACTCTTGCTTGCTGCCAAAACAAAAGAACCTACAGATAGTTTGTTGGGAGTTATAAAGTCAATCAGTGGACAACAGTTACAAGCTGAGCTTATCAATGATGATTATAGAAAAGCTTTTTGGATAAACTTATACAACGCTTACACGCAGGTTCTTTTATCAAAAAATCCTGACAAGTACAAAAGCAGGAATAGTTTCTTTGGCGATAGAATTATTGAAATTGCAGGGCAAAACTTGAGTCTTGATATTATTGAGCATGGCTTGCTTAGAAGGTCGAAAGTAAAATGGAGCCTTGGGTATATCAATAAGTTTTTTCCATCAGCTTTCGAAAAAGAGAATAGAGTTAAGTCTGTTGATTACAGGATTCATTTCGCACTAAATTGTGGTGCTAAAAGTTGTCCGCCCATCGCATTCTATCAGCCTGCTCAAATTAACAAACAACTCGACCTTGCTACCAAAGCATACTTAAATGGAGATGCTGAATATGATGAAGCAAAGAATGAATTATCGTTACCGGCAATTATGGGGTGGTTTAGGGGAGACTTTGGAGGTAAGAAAAAGATGATAGAGTTGGTAAAGAAACTTGAAATAGTACCTGCCAATAAAAATCCGAAGGTTAACTTTAGTAAGTACGATTGGAACTTGTTTCTAGAAAACTATAAAACAGAATAAACAATGAGCAACCACTATTACAATGCAGAAGACCTTGGAAAGTTTTCTAAAATAGGAGAGTACCAAAAAGAACTTGGAGATAAATTCTTTACCTGGTATGGGGAAGTTTTCAAAGACAGTGCTTTATCAGCCAAAGAAAAATCATTAATTGCTTTAGCGGTTGCTCATGCTGTGCAGTGCCCATATTGCATTGATGCATACAGCAGTGATGCTTTCGAAAAAGGCTGGAGCGAAGCACAGATGATGGAAGCATTACATGTAACTGCAGCAATAAGAGGAGGAGCATCTTTAGTTCATGGTGTTCAAATGATGAATAAGGTGAAGGAAATTGCAATGTAATAGCCCCTGACCCTGAAGGGGAATGTGGAGCAGTAAAAATTATTTATAAACTGCATCAACTTTTCAAAGTAAAGTTGATGCTTAAAATGCCCCTTTAGGGGTTTGGGGCTTATGAAGTCTTTAAAAGCAGAAGGAAGTGTTTTAGCAGATTCGAATTACCAGGTCGAACTTTTGGAATCTGACAATCACAACGAATTCCGGCTCATTCCATTTCAACAAAATATGGAAGGCTCCGGTCTATTCCCACTCAAGCCAACTAACCTTGAAATTTTTCAGGTGAACGTTGGTAAAATGTGCAACCAGGTTTGTAAACATTGCCATGTTGATGCAGGTCCGGATAGAAAGGAAATAATGACAAGAACAACTATGGCAGAATGCCTTACTGTTCTTGCTAATAACCCTTCTATCCGTATCGTTGATCTTACGGGCGGCGCTCCGGAACTTAATCCTGACTTCAGATGGTTTGTAGAAAATATTAAAGCCATGGGCAGGCATATAATTGTGAGATGCAATCTTACTATCATTCTTGCCAATAAACGGTTTCATGATCTTCCCGGGTTTTTCAAAAAACATAATGTTGAGGTTGTTTCATCTCTTCCATTTTATTCTAAAGAAAGAACTGACAGGCAACGGGGAGATGGTGTTTTTGAAGACTCGATAAAAGCTTTGCAAATGCTTAATGCAGTCGGGTATGGACAAGAAAATACTGGTCTTATTTTAAACCTTGTATATAATCCTGCCGGTGCCTTTTTACCACCGAACCAGGATACGCTGGAGAACGAATTTAAAGTTGCGTTGAAAAAAGACTTTGGAATCGTGTTCAACAACTTGTTTGCCATCACAAACCTGCCGATTAGCCGGTACCTTGATTACCTACTTAATAGTGGCAATTATGAAAAGTACATGGAGAAGTTGATCAATGCTTTCAATCCTGTTGCTGCATCTAATGTCATGTGCAGAAACACTATTTCCGTAGGCTGGGACGGCTTTTTGTATGACTGTGATTTCAACCAGATGTTGAATTTGAAAGTCGCAAGTAATGGCAAGCATTTAGCTGATTTTAATACTGCAGAGTTGCTTGAGCGGGAGATAATCGTAAATCAACATTGTTATGGTTGTACAGCCGGTGCAGGTTCAAGTTGTGGGGGTGCAGTAACATAGAAATTTATGTTACCAGCTTTGGTAATTTCGTGGTATCATCGTTGCCACGCTCGGTTCAAATTCAGTTTTTTATAGCTGCGTGGCAGTTTACCCCGAGCATCCTGATCGAAGTGGAAGGGTTAAGGGTCGCACACTTGTAAAACTACATTCAACAAATACTTACTAATACAATTGAACTCAGCCCTTATCATATTCGTACGAAACCCTGTTCTAGGAAAAGTCAAGACACGTATAGCGAAAGATCTTGGAGATGAAGCTGCTTTAGAGATTTATAAAAAATTACTCTCACACACACATTCTATCACGTCCCATCTACAGATTGATCGATATGTTTTTTACGCTGACTATATCAATGATAATGATCTTTGGGAGCTTTCATTATATAATAAAGAACTCCAAACAGGAGATCATCTTGGTGAGCGAATGTATAATGCTTTCGAGCTTTTATTCAAGAAAGGCTACTCAAAGGTTTGTGTTATCGGGAGTGATTGTGTTGAGTTAACTGATCATGTAATCAACGAAGCTTTCAGCATTCTTGACAATAAAAACTCGGTTATTGGCCCTACTTATGATGGAGGTTATTATCTTCTTGGAATGAGCTCCCTCATTCGGCAGTTATTTCAAGGTAAAAACTGGAGTACAGATACAGTTTGTAGTGATACAATAGAGAATCTTTCAAACTTAAATTACACCTATTCGCTATTGCCGGTATTATCAGACGTAGATAATGCTGAGGATTGCAAAAGATATAGTTCACTACTTTCGTTACCTCATTAACCTCAATCTGCAAAAGCTTGTACCTTTTTATTAAATGTTTAGTACGGTTAGGCTTACTAATATTTTGCAGAAAATTCATCTTCAACAACAGGCACATACTAAAGGAACGTGGTCCATTGTTACTCGCATGTAATCACCCCAATTCTTTTTTTGATGCACTAATACTTGGCTCCTTTTTCAAACAGCCTGTTCATTTTCTAGCAAGAGGCGATGCATTCAAGAATCCACTAGCGAGGAAAATATTGTCTGCACTAAACGCAATACCGATCTATAGGTTAAAGGAAGGGAAAGAATACCTTGCTTTGAATGATAATACATTTGATCGTTGCCTTAAAATTCTGCAAAGCGGCGGTATTGTACTAATTTTTTCTGAGGGGCTTTGCTTGAACCAATGGGATCTCAGGCCTTTAAAAAAAGGTACTGCCCGTATAGCCATTACCGCATGGAAGCACCCATCAATTAAAGACATATTTAGTGTGTTGCCGGTGAGTTTAAATTATAGCTCCTTTACCAGGTTTAGTAAAACTGTGATCATCAATTTTGGGAATCCCATACAACATGAGCATTTACTTTCTGGTAAAAACGAAGCTGAGCAGATCGTTGAATTGAATAAAATCATTTATTCTCACCTGGAAGATGGAATGCTCGTAGAGCGACAAAATGCAAGTGTTGCTGAGTTGTTATTACGAAATACTCAAATGTTTAGTGCTTCATCTTCAGGCAATATTCCGCGCCTAAAATTTATACAAGAGAAAATTTACGATAGAGGAGTTGAGAAGGTTTTTAACCGATTAGCAGGTTCAAAGAAGTTATCGCTGAGGAAGGGTGATCAATTAATCAACATACTATTTATTCTATTGTTGTTTATTCCTGCTATTGCTGGTCTATCCATACACTTACCGTTTTACTTGCCTATTAAAAAACTTATCAGAAACAAGACGAACGGAACAGTCTTTTATCATTCAGCTTTGTTCGGAGTTCTTATAATTATTTATCCTTTTTACCTAATAATCCTTTCTATCGTTGGTATGATTTATTTCGATAACAGATTGTTCATTTTGCTATTACCTGTGCTGCCAATGCTGGCTCTAATTTATCTGCAATGGAAAGAGAGTATGGAAAGCCTATGTAACTACTTTAAACTAAGCATAGAAGAAAGAAAACAATTGTTATTCTTATTTAATGAAAACCGGGTAAGACAATTAAGTAGTTGTATTATTTGATTTTATTAAGAGCCAACATTCCAATCATCCAGTCAGGTAATGGGCCTTCATTTTTCCTGGTCTGTAAGTTAAGACTCCAGTTTAGTTTTTTTAGTATAGGAACTTTATGTGTTTCAACTAATTCTATCAACGTCCCGTCGCAATCTTCAACATAACAAAACCTGCCTGCAGATGTGCCCATCGAAAAGGAGTTCGCACTATCAACAGTAAAATTGTAACCTGCTTCAGTAAATCTTGCCTTTAGAAGATCCATATTTAAAACATCGAAACACAAATGAATGAAGCCACAATCACCCCAAAATCTGTCCTGGTATATTTTCTTTGTTTTAAAGTCTAAGGCTTCAACAAGCTCTATCTGTACAGAACCCAAAAGTTTACTAAAGGCCCCTTTATTAGCAATTCGCTTTTTTAGTAACGCTCTTTTAAATGTCTGTCCTTGCTGCTCTTTTAATGGCAGGTCAATAGCGGGAGCCGTACCCCTATATACAACTTCATTAATACCTAAAACATCCTTATAGAACTTTAAAGACTCATCCAGATTTGATACGCCAATGACTGCTCCAACCACGCCTCCACAAACTTGTTGTCCGGTTTTAAACCATTCGTCTCCCTCTACAATATTAAAATGGTTTCCATTAGGATCTGTCACCCAAAAATGAAATCGGTCGTCAGGAGTTTCTAAGAGTTCGGAAGTTTTGATGTTTGAAAATGCACAGAAATGAGCATGAGCGGCTTTTACATTTTTGGTTTTAATCTTGGTTGCAAATATTCCAATATCCCCAAACAAAGGAGCGTTTTGTTGTTCAGGTGTTCGTGAAGTGAATTGCCATATTTCGAAACCTCCTCCGCCTGACAAGTTCATTGATAAAATAGCGTGTCGGCTATGAACCTGGCTACCAGTATATCTCGTCATTAAAGAAGCATCAGCTTTATCTTCAAAGATCAGCACATTCATATTAAAAAGATCTTTGTAAAGGTTTTTTGCTTCGTTGGCATTCATAACACCAATTCCAACTTGCTGAATACCTGTAATGAGCTCTTTCATTCAACGGTAATTTGGTTTATGTACGAATTGAATAAGCCGATAGATTTTCATTATCTGTATACAAGCATCTCTTTGTATTTGTTCACCATATCATCTTGTGATGCCCCTTTTTTATACATGCTTACAATTGTTCTGTTTGCATTTTGTACTGTTAACCAACTGTTGGTTTCATACTTCCTCGCCGATACAAGTACTGCTTTTTTTAAAATCTTGTACTTGCCGCTTTGCCTTGCACGGCGCACAATATCATAATCTTCCATGATGAGCATATCTTCTTTATATCCATTGATTTGGTTAAAGAGTTGCGTTGTTATAAACAAAGTTTGATCACCTCCATAGCAAACAAACAGATCGAACCGGGTAAAAAAGGCGTTTAACTTTAGAATGATTTTGTCACTGTCGAACTTTGTTTGATAGCGACCAATTTGGAACCCTCGTTTCAATGCATCTTCGATATCTAAAACAAAGCTCTCAGGAGGAAAAGCGTCAGCATGAACGAAGTATAATGTATCTCCCTTTGCCAAAGAGGCGCCATAATTCATTTGAGCAGCTCTGCCTTTCTTGGGAGATACAACGGCAGCGGCTCCGCCTTCTTGTGCAACGTCTACCGTTTTATCAATACTTCCTCCGTCTGAAATAATTATTTCGACACTGTTTTCTGAACTATGTTTTTTTAAATAGTTTATAAGAATTCCAATATTCTCTGCTTCATTATAAGTCGGAATAATTATACTAAGCATATTATATTTTAATGATTCAATATAAACGATCAGAATCAAAAATGGTTTTATTTCTCACTTGGTTTATATCGTTACTTCTTTGGAATAGTTTTTTCTATAGCTATGATTTTAATAGCCATAACATGAATACAACAGTTACTAATTCGAAACACAATTGGGTAGAGCCATTTGCACGCTTCGGCTTATCAGCCAAAGGCTTTGTGTATGTCCTGACTGGAGTGTTGTCTTTTATGGCTGCTTTTGAGTTAGGTGCTACAAGTGAGAATGATGCTAGTAACAGTGGCATTTTTTCTTTTATCTATGACAAGCCCTTTGGTAAAATTATACTTGCAGTCGTTGCATTAGGCTTAGTATGTTATGCAATATGGAGATTTATTGAGGCCATCAAGGATACAGAAAATAAAGGTTCTGATTCTAAAGGTATGGCAAAACGTGGCACGTATCTTCTAAGCGGAATTGCATACGCCGGTTTAGCTTTCGTTGCAGCGAAATTCCTCATGACACATCAGCGTGGTAATGGGGACAGCCAGAAGAAATTTGCGGAAGAACTATTAAGGAAACCTTTTGGACAGTGGTTGGTAGCGATCGTTGCGGTCATCCTTATATGCATTGGCTTATGGCAGGCGTTCATGGCTATCTCAGGAAAATATAAAAAGAACATACGGCAGAGCAACCTCACGGGAAAAGCACAAGGCTTTGTTTTGCGGGCCGGTAAGGTTGGTTATATTTCCAGAGGGATTGTTTGGATGATCATCGGCTGGTTATTTATCAAAGCCGCGTGGAATGAAGACGCAAAGCAAGCAGGTAGTACTCAGGACGCCTTTCATTGGCTTAAAGATTCAAACTTCGGAACATACCTTTTAGCTGCAGTTGCTGCAGGACTTATTTGTTATGGAATCTTCATGTTCGTGAGAGCTCGTTATCAACCAATTGGCAACACTTAATCTCAAATACTTAAAGGTCTTTTATATCCGGAACTTTTAATTCGTCGGGTTGCCATCCTGCTAATGAAGCTCCTGCAATGTAACAACTTTCTAAAAAGTCAAGTAATATGTTACGAGGATCAACTTCTTTTTTCAAATCGTTATATAGTAATAATGCCATAGCACTTCCATTATTGTTTTCCCACTTTGCAAACGATGGTTCCAGGGGCTGTTTATCTAAGTCTTTGGGAGAAGGATAGGTGTAACTGTAAAAAGCAGGTTCTTTCACGTTTTCGTCGCCTGCCCAAAATCCAAAGCTTACCACTTCGTGGGAGTAGGCATCTTTATCAGATACTTTCATGTCTTTTGAAAATGGCACCTTTTTACTGGAAAAGCGAGTAACAGCAAGATCTAAGTGATGCCAGAAGAGCTGAACAGGACTGGTCTTACCGTAAAATCTTCCTGAAAATTCTGTAAACGTTTCATGTACCCATAAAAGAACACTCCAAAACCTTTCAACATATTCTTTATCATAGGCATTATATTCTGTCATCTCCTCAAAAGGTGTGGTTATAGGATTAGCATCGGGAAGGCTGTAAGGCTTAGCGAGAATTTTTACATGTATTCCTAATGCATCAAGCTTCTTGAAAATTGTTGTATAAAATTCTGCAACAGAAATCCCCTGCAGATTAAAAGCTTCTGAACCGCCTTTATTGGTATTAATCTCAAGATGATGATTTATAAAATTGAATTGTACTTCAAAGCAGCCATTGGTGTAAGGCATCGAGCCCGTTGTTACTCCTTTTGAGTTTATAAAAAGAGTTAAGTTCCACCAATGGTTCTTTCGGGGCATGCTTTTCAGTTTTATTTTACCCACTATCTGCATAAACAAGTGCAGGGTCATCTTTGTTGTTTCCCATTCTTTACGAACTGCAACAGAAGAAGTGCTCTGTCCTCGTTCCTGCCATTTTTTCACAATACCTCCATTGGCATAATGATTGACAAACATCAATAACAAATAAATTAAAAAGAAATTATATGGGAAAAATCATAGGCATTGATCTTGGTACAACAAATAGTTGTGTGGCCGTAATGGAAGGTAATGAGCCCGTGGTAATTGCCAACGATGAGGGAAGAAGGACTACCCCGAGTATCGTCGCTTTTATAAAAGACGGTGAGCGGAAAGTGGGAGACCCTGCCAAGCGTCAGGCTATTACTAACCCTGGCAAAACCATAATGAGCGTTAAGCGCTTTATGGGTCATAAATTTGATGAAATCACTACAGAGGCTGGTCATTGGAGCTACAAAGTAGTAAAAGGTGACAATAATACCGTTCGTATTGACATAGATGGTCGCCAATATACTCCACAAGAGATAAGCGCAATGACTCTTCAGAAAATGAAGAAAACTGCAGAAGATTATTTAGGTCAGGAAGTAACAGAAGCGGTTATTACTGTCCCTGCTTACTTTAACGATGCGCAACGCCAGGCTACTAAAGAAGCCGGAGAGATCGCAGGTTTAAATGTGCGTCGTATAATAAATGAGCCTACAGCTGCAGCTTTAGCTTATGGATTAGATAAGAAACATGCAGATCAAAAGATAGCAGTATTTGACCTTGGTGGTGGTACATTCGACGTTTCAATTCTTGAATTAGGCGAAGGTGTATTTGAAGTAAAATCAACTAATGGTGATACGCACCTTGGTGGTGATGACTTCGATAAAGTTATCATGGACTGGTTAGCCGATGAGTTCAAGAAAGATGAAGGAATTGATTTACATAAAGACCCGATGAGCTGGCAGCGTTTAAAAGAAGCAGCTGAAAAAGCTAAGGTTGAATTAAGTTCTTCAAGCGAAACTGAGATTAATCTTCCTTACATAACAGCAGTTGATGGAGTGCCTAAGCACTTAGTAAAGAAATTAACTCGTGCTAAGTTTGAGCAGTTGGCTGATAATCTTTTCGCAAGATGTTTAAAGCCTTGTGAGCTTGCACTAAAAGATGCTGGTTACACTACTAACGATATCAACGAAGTTATTTTAGTTGGTGGTAGCACACGTATTCCTAAGGTTCAGGAGATCGTTGAAAAGTTTTTCGGTAAGAAGCCGAGCAAAGGTGTAAACCCTGATGAAGTTGTTGCAATAGGTGCTGCAATTCAAGGTGGTGTTTTAACCGGTGAAGTAAAAGATGTATTGTTACTTGATGTTACTCCACTTAGCTTAGGTATTGAAACAATGGGTGGTGTAATGACTCGTTTGATCGAAAGCAATACAACCATTCCTACAAAGAAAACAGAAGTATTTTCAACAGCAAGCGATAACCAACCTGGTGTACAAATACACGTATTACAAGGTGAGAGACCAATGGCTAATCAAAACAAGAGCTTAGGTATGTTTAACCTTGATGGTATTCCACCAGCTCCAAGAGGTGTACCTCAGGTAGAAGTAACTTTTGATATTGATGCTAACGGTATTTTACATGTTACCGCAAAAGATAAAGGAACCGGAAAATCTCACAACATTCGTATTGAAGCTGGTAGCGGCTTGAGTAAGGAAGAGATTGAAAAGATGAAAAATGAAGCTAAAGCCAACGAAGCTGCCGATAAAGAAGCTCGTGAAAGAGTTGAAAAGATCAACCAAGCTGATAGCTTAATCTTCCAAACTGAAAAGCAATTGAAGGAGTACGGAGATAAAATTCCTGCTGATAAAAAAGCTCCGATCGAAAGTGCTCTTGAGAAGTTGAAAGATGCACACAAGTCACAAGATCTTGCACAAATTGATGCTGCTTTAGCAGAGATGAATACTGCATGGACAGCTGCAAGTGAAGATATGTACAAAGCAACACAAGAGGCGGGTGGTCAACAGCCAGGCGGTGATGGACAACAAGGTGGGCAAAGTGGTAGCACACAAAGTGAAACTGTAACAGACGCCGAGTACGAAGAAGTAAAGTAAAAGTTGATAAGGAATATAAAAGTTGAAGCTCATCCCGAAAAGGATGAGCTTTTTGTTTGTACTAGTGGTATGAAATATGAAAGCGTTAATTGAAAGAACCAATTATGGACAATATTGCGGCTGAAACTGATATTACGCTTGAGCATTCAACACCTGTAGAAAAAACTATACAGGAAAACCTGAACCACTACTACAATGATCTTGACAGAATAGAACAAAGATTGGTAGAGTTGGATAATGAGTGGGACTTGGAGCGAGCTTTACAATTGACTTCCGCATCACTCACCCTTGCTGGTGTTGTACTTGGAATTAAACAAAATAAAAAGTGGCTATTATTGTCTGCCGCTGCGTCGGGTTTTCTAATGAATCATTCTGTCCTTGGATGGTGCCCCCCATTGCCAGTGTTCAAAGCCCTTGGTTATAGATCAAGAGGAGAAATTGACAAGGAGAAGTTTGCTTTAAAAGCTTTACGAGGGGATTTTGATAATCCTGTTCATGTTCCGAATGCAGTATGGAGTGCAATAAATAAGTAAATACCAACCTGTTATGGAACTTCATAAAAAAAGGTGGTATGGTTTTTTTGTTAATATTTTTAACAAATTCATCTAACCAAATTCCACATCATGAAAAAAAATCTCCTCCTATTTGCCTTTTTGTTCTTTATTTCAGATCAGTCGTTTAGCGCATTTGTAACGGACACAAAGAGCAAGCCTGCTGAAACAAATGTAAATCCCAACGGAGTTACAAACGTTCCAGCTGCTACAGATGTAAAAGCTGCCATGGAACAGTTTAACAGCTTATCGAAAAGTGAAAGAAAGGACAAGTTTAAAGAAGTAAAAAAACAACTTCGTGAGCTCAAAGCTGAAAGGAAAGCAAATAGTGCACCTTCCACTAACACTGCTCTCTTAGTTATTTTAGCGATTTTGCTACCACCACTTGCGGTTTTTCTTCACCAGGGAGAAATAAATACGAAGTTTTGGATTAGCCTTCTTCTTACTTTATTATTCTTTTTACCAGGTGTAATCTATGCACTGCTTGTAGTGCTAGGCGAAGCTTAATAATACCCCATAATATTCAAAGCCCTCCTAGTTGAGGGCTTTGTTATTTGATATAAGTTTCGATTTATTTACCGCCCGTTAAATTGCTGTTGTAAGGGAACACTTATACTACAAGACTTTTAACCGCTGATTCTTACTTACATTAGGTCTAGTGCCATTGCAAAGTATGTTACTACAAAAGGTAGTAGTAACCAAAAATATGCAGGAACAAATATGATCATTGCGATCATTGCAATAAGAGATACAAAAAAATAAAGCCAATACTTCGTTGTTGATCTTGTTGATTCCATGTGGCGGTTTTTTACAAAATTAAGTCCGCCGGGTTTATTAATCCAATTTTATTTCAATTGTGTAATAAATACACGTATTCAGTTGATTTGGTTATTTTCGCCGTCTTAAAATTCTAACCCTTGGCTACCAAAAAAACTAATTCGACTTCAAAAAAAAATATTGTTCTTTCAGAAGATAACGTGAAACCTGTTTTGAATGGTGCTGCGAAAAAGGCAGTGCCAAAAGAAACTGGTGAGAAACCTCTGGAGAAGAAAACCCGCACAAAAAAAGATAAGCTTGTTGAAGAAAAAAAAATCGAAGCTATTTCTCCGGAAGTAAAGCTCAAAAAAAAGTCAACAACTAAGCCGCCAAAAAAAGTGGAAGAGCAGCCGAAGCCTGAATCAAAGATCAAGAAGGTCTCCACATCAAAAAAAGAAGGAACAGACACTTCTTCAAAAAAGCCTCGGGAGAAAATTGTTTCTAAAAGAACAAAGAACCCTTCAAACGAAAAAGGACTTAGAATAACTTTTCAATTGAGGTTTACCAGTGAGTTTGGTCAAACTCTTTACATTACCGGCAACCATGATGCTCTTGGCAATAACGAAGTTGCCACCGCTCTGCCGATGCAATATTACAATCATGAGTTTTGGTATGCAACAATCAACATACCTGATACCCAACAAGTAACTGATAATATAATTTACAGGTACTTTATAAAAGATATAGATGGTAATATTTCAATGGAATTTGGCAATGATAAACAGCTAAATCCTTCGACTATAGATGCTGAAGAACTTTTGATGATCGATAGCTGGAACTATGCCGGTTATTATGAAAATACATTCTATACAGAACCTTTTAAGAGGGTTTTATTCAAAGATAGTTTTACCAGTGGTACTGTAAAACAGT
>DASVST010000164.1:0-6593 GCA_036387965.1 Segetibacter sp.
GTGTTTGTACTACACATCCGTAGGTGATACAAAACGTTTTGGTTCATGTCCTTTCTAGTCTTCAAAATCCGATCATGTTGATTCATCCTCGTGTATAACTATATAGCAAAAAAGCGTGCCTTAGTTTCAACAGGCCTTTTAGGAAGAGCTTTAAGCAAAGCAGTTTTTGTTGAGGATATGAGTGCTTTTGTATAGATAACCTCCTCTATCTAAATAACCGTTGTTATTAAATGTTTAAGACTCTTTTTGACCTAATTTTTAATGTGTTATGGAGGTTGAAGCTCCTGGTTGATTTTCGTTGTGGACACGCGGGCACTATATGTTTGAAGGACACGTGAAAGTTAATTGGATAATATATTTTTGATGCGTTCTGATCAACTTCTATATATCATAAAATTTGGTAATAAGTGTGGAATGGTATACCCACGTAAGACGAATTATCTACATGATGTATGATGGTTATGAAAGCGGTCATGCTTCCCTAAAACTCATCTTCTTCGAAATGATCGTGATAAAGTGATAGCAATCCTTCGTGCCGGCTCCTTCACTTCATGTGATGCTATATGTATATTATCCTGAAGTAATGATGTTTTGTAACTTAGTAAGTGTTATGATCATCAATAATGTTAAAGGGTCTTTCATCATACGTGAGGCTAATGTTGAAGACTTGCCTGCTCTTGTTAATATTCATGTTACCTCATGGAATGCTACTTACTCCACATATCACCCAAAGCCTACACACGCCTTAAGAGAACACCAGTGGCGAAAGGCATTTCAAGATCGTGAAGACAATTGGTTTTGTTACGTTGCACAAAAGCAAGGTGGCGAAATAGCAGGCTTTGCCACAGGCAATGATTTTCATGACGAGGAATTGAGCTATGAAGGTCAACTCAACAAAATTCATTTTCTTAAAGAGTATCAAAGGATGGGGTTGGGGCGTGTCCTGGTTGGTTGTGTAGTTGCTCGCTTTATAAATAAAGGTTTCAATTCAATGATACTGTTTGCCGATACCGGTAACCCTGCCATTAAGTTTTATGATGTCTTAAAAGGAGAAAGACTGCTCGATAAAGAGGGAACCTTCCTGGGAGCTTACGGGTGGAAAGATTTACAAGTTCTTTTTGAATTGTGTTCTTCAGCTGATAGTACAAACAAGGGCTCTGTGCACTAACTGGGACATCTATGCGAGGATACCGAAGCAATTCTGCATTACTTGTCACCCTGAGCTTGTCGAAGGATCGTTCAGCACAGTACTATGTTCATCACCGGCTTCGATAAACTCAGCGTGACAGCCTACAAACCTCCGTCATCCTGAACTTGATTCAGGATCTCTTGGTGTGCCTGGTTATTTTGTAAAACGCCGCACTACTTTATAGAGTTGCCTGATCCCAACGTAGAACCCTCCCCAATGGAATTTGTGACGGGAAATTGGGAGTATGACTTAGATATGACTCCTTATTTTGTTCCAGCAAGATCTTCTCTAATACATCTTTCTGTGGTAAACAGTATTTTTGATGATAAACCTGATTACTATTCGTTTGAAAATGAAATTCGAGGCGCTCACCAATTACAAAGTTTATATCATAAGCTTACAAGTCAGGAATTAAGCGTTGTCGATTTATGGGACTACTTATCAACACAGAAGAATTTCGACCGAAATTTGAGAAACTAAATGAGGTTAGAAGTACCCCGCTCTCCGTAGTCTGCGACTACGGTGGCAAATGAAAAAAGCAGAAGTCATAGCTTTGCAAGATGGAAGCAAAGCCACTCAAGAAGTCCGAGATCGACATCGTAAGAAAGCTGTCCAAAGGCATTACTGTACCTGAGATGGCAACTGCAATGGATAAGAATAGGAGATCATTAGAAACAACCGTAGATAGCATGTCTATTCCGGTTGCATCGGGATCTAAATGGCCTTCTATGGCTTGTGTGCTTCGCTGGTAGATGAATGGCTGTTAAAGCTTGATGATAAAGTAAGTAAATATTACCCGGTAGAATATGCTGCAACAGATAAAAGAGACATTACGCTTAGTGCTACAGCAGATTCCTTCGTCCCCGAATCAGGTTCGGGGCAGGCTATTCTTCCTCACAATGACGGTAACAACGACATACAATGTATAAAGCAGTTACTAATTGATTGTTGAATAATTTTCAATATAAAATTTATCAGTCAGATATTTTTTACGCCATCGCTTGTTTAGCTTGTCTAAAATAATTCCTTCAGCAAATCCTACAGAATAAAAGCAAACCCTTTTGGTTTCGCTAAGTTTATTTTCAAGAAGATTCTTGGTTTCGTTGCGATACATTTTTGCTTTTGCATCTGCAAACGATATATAATCCTTTAATGCAGTTACCTCTTTTGAAGGAGCATATTTTTCAAGCATTTCTAAAAAATTGTATTCTGTATATCTTGCCAAGCCTTCCTGCCAAACCTGGAATGAAAAGTAGCGATAATCAGCAGGCGGTAATAAATCTTTCAATTTTCTTCTTTCTATAATATATTGTTTCAGGTTCGATTTAAAGGCTTTGCCCTTAAGGGTTGTTACCGTTTTGTAGAGAGCTTTTGTAAATAATTCATACTGCTTAATTACAGGTAAGCTATCGTAAGGAAATGAATAGTTTAGCATCCACATGCCTGTTTGGTCACCACCTGAAAGATTAAGGGCATTAACGCTCTGGTAATAATCAGGATGAGAATTCTGGTATTGATGAAAGTGTTCGTGAAGCAATGTAATGATCCACTCTGTTGAATTTTTATTCGTGTTTTCAGGTGTTCCAACAACAATACAGCTAAGTCCATTTACGGCGGGGAAAGTTGCAAGAAAATGTGGATTGAACTTTGTTTTGCGGTAATAAATATTTGTTCTCAATACATCATCTTGCTCCAGTAACTTAAAATCAGCAGAAGGATTTGGATGATTAATTAAAAATTCTGTGCTGTCAGTAACAAGAAGGATAGCAAAGGGAACAGCATTAAATCCTTCAAATAATTTATCACCGAACTTTTCTGAAATGTTTATCGCTTCTCTAATGCGAATCATATCAGCATGTCTTAGTTGCGGTTTTATTTGCCCGAACGACTGACTGAAAATGAACAAGGAAAGGATTGAAACTTTAAAGTGCATAAAGCTTTTTACAAGTATACGAATAAATTCGTAATATGTGAAAGTCAAATGGGTTACCAGTTCTACTGGGTGGTAAAAGGAACATTAATCAGGGTCTCGGCACTCGCTCTAGTAAGGTCTTTGGTTATTCCCCCCATGCTGTTATTACAAGCGTTCTTGGTGCTGCATGGTCGCGGTGTTCGCATAAGTAAACGCCCTGCCATGTACCGAGTGCTAATCTTCCGTTGGTGATTGGGATGGTAACAGAACTACCAAGTAAGGATGCTTTGAGATGTGCAGGCATATCGTCAAAACCTTCATAGTCGTGTTGGTAATCGGGATCATTTTCTTTTACTGTTTTGTTGAAAAACATTTCGAAGTCTGCCCTTACGGTAGGGTCTGCATTTTCATTAATGGTAAGAGCGGCAGAAGTATGTTGTATAAATACATGGCATATGCCGGCTTTCATTTCAGCTATTTGCGGCAGTGCACGGGTCATTTCATTTGTAATCAAATGAAAGCCTCTTTTCTTTGCTGTTAGCCTGGTTGTTTGCTGTAAAAATTTCATGGACAGTTCTGTATTCTTACGCCTTGGAGGTGAATGCTTGTGCAAACTTAGATGTATGGAGGAATTCAAACAATAACAATGTGCAGGTAACTTAAAGTCCCACTTTTGATTTTATTTCAGAAGCCATTTCCAGGTACTCATCATAACTCATTGGTTTCGCTAAAAAATCTGATGCACCCATTTCTTTAAGTCTAACTAATTCGCTGTCTACTCTTACAGAAGATAAAATTACTACATGCACATCTTTATATTTTTCAGTTGATTTTATCTGTTTTAAAAAGTCATCACCTGTTATCATCGGCAGATACAAGTCTGTTATGATTAATTTGGGAATACATTCCGGATGTACCTCTTCAAGGTATTTATATGCTTCAGGAACTGAAGTTACATGATGTATGTGCTGAACACCGTATTTAGAGAAGGCTTCTGATAACAGTTCTACATCATCTTTATCATCATCAATAATTAGAATTTCGCAGTGTTTCATAAGGCTGTTGTTGTTACAAAAAGTAATCAGTTAAACAGCTTATCCTAATAAGAATGTAGAGTACCTCATGTTGTTTTCTAGTTATTGAAGGTAGCTACTTCACTTCATCCACATAGAAATATTTCTATACATACATTAAAAGAAAAACTTAATAAACAAATAAGCTGCTAAAGCGTTTAAGTAATCACCTCTTAAGCACCCGATGAAGATTTCAGCATACTGTGCTATGATATTAAATGTACCTTCTTAGTTTGTGCATCTTCCGTGTTAAGTTTAACTGTTCGGTCAACTACATTTCTAACAACTTCATCCAATTGCCTCGCAGATACTTTAATGTATTCTACCAATTGTTTATTATCATCTTTCGCAGAATCAGTTTTATCCAAAAATTCAACCAGTCCTAATATGTTCGAAAGAGGTGCCCTTACATCATGAGATATTATAAATGCGATTTCTTTAAACTTCCTGTTTTGGCGGTTGATCTCCTGTTCGTGCAACAGACGCTGTGTTATGTTTTGCAGAAAGCAACCTACGCCTTTCACCTTGCCGTCACCATCGTATACAGGGTTAAAACTTACATTAACAAAAAAAGGTTCACACGCCTTTTCAGAATAGTCCATATCCACACTAAATTTTTCTCCATTTAAGCCCCTGTCAAATAACCTTTTCCATATTAGAAGTTGGTCCTTTCCTTGTTTATCATTCCAAACGGCTTCACCGACTCTTATGGGGCGTTTAAAAAGCTGACGAATTTTCTTTTCGAAGGCTTCATTAAAAGCAAGGTATCGGTAGTTTTTATCAATAGACCATATAAGACCTTCAGTATTGTTGATTATAGCAAAAAGGTTTTGTTTGTTCCGTTGCTTATGTATCTGCAAAAAAAGCAATACGGAGATGAACAGGACACAAAAAAAGCCAAAGCCCTGAAGAGGATTTATGTATTGGTTTCTGAATAAAGAAGCGTGATAAAAAGTAAACGAGTCTGCCAGGACAAGCCCTATTAGCATACCCAAAAAAATCATTGAAAGATGTAGTTCTTTTATCTTGAACACTTTCATAATAATAGTTTAGGGTAAACTATAGTCGAATAGGATAGGGTTTGTAGGAAAAGGGTTGTAAAACCAAATATATAAAGTATTTTTTTAAATTGATATATATTTTATTTATTATAAAATAAAAGTACTGGGAGGGATAGTCGTGTCACCAGGGATTCACATCTCTCTTTTTTTTAGCTTGTTTCTTTAGCAGTTATAATTAGCTATTTTTATCGAAACATTTAGTAATGCCAAAGCTTTTGAGATATTCCGTACTCTTCATTTTATTTCAGTTTTGCGGTGTTCTTCTTTTCGCTCAGCAAGATCTTCCACAAGATTATCTTTCAAAAGAGTTTCATAAAAGCCGAAGGGAAGCTGCAAGATCGCTTATGCCCGCAAATTCAGTTATGGTGGTATTTGCCGCTCCTACCCGCACTTTTGCTAATGATGTAGAATATCTATACCACCAAAATCCCGATCTGTATTATTTCACCGGTTATAAAGAACCTCATGCTGTGTTATTCATTTTTAAAGATGAACAAACAGATTCTTCTGGTAACAAGTTCAGCGAAGCTTTTTTTGTACAACAAAGAAATGCAGCTAGTGAACAATGGACAGGAAGAAGACTTGGGCCTGACGGTGTAAAAGATAAACTCGGCGTCACCAATGTTTATAATGGTTCAGCCTTTCAAAACTTCAGCTTAGATTTTGCAAAATTTAGTAAGATTATTTTCGATAATCTTCCGGATGATGTTGTTCGGGGAAATGATCCGGGCGATTTATATAGGTTGATAACGGCTTTCAAAGAAAAAGCTGCACTAACGAATTTTGATGCTTCAATCAACAGCTTTCTTGAAAGTGCAAAGTCGTTTCTTAATGTTCAAAGACTGCCGCAAATGCAAGCGAGCATTAACGCACGAATAAAAGCGAATCCGCAATACGCTTCCTATCCATTTATCAACGATTTTCTAAATGTAAAAGACACAATAGGAATTGTGGCTTTTAAGGAGAAGCTTGAAAAGAAAAAATACAGTACATCGTTGTTCAGACAAATAACCGGGCAACTACGTGAGATAAAAACTCCCGAAGAAATGGACTTGATCAGAAAAGCAGTCGAGATCTCGTGTATGGGGCAGAATGAAGTAATGAAAACCTTACGTCCTGATATGTCGGAGTTGGAAATACAGGGACTGCATGAATACATTCATAAAAAATATGGAGCTGAAGAAGTAGGTTATGGTTCTATAATTGGTGCAGGAGAAAACGGTTGCATTCTTCATTACATGGAAAACAGTAAAACTAGTGTTGGTAACAATTTACTGTTGATGGATGTAGGAGCAGAGTATCACGGCTATACAGCAGATGTAACGAGGACGGTACCGGCCAGAGGAAAATTTACCACG
>DASVST010000165.1:0-9522 GCA_036387965.1 Segetibacter sp.
CCCTAACGGGACTTAGAAACCTTTATAGGATTTTGCCCTTATAACTAAACGAAATTGGTATTTTCATTGTTAGAGGTTCGATGGATTCATTAACACGTAAAAACAAAACAATCTATTTCCAGTCAAGTTCAACCTTCTCACCCTCATAAGTAGTTATTGTTTTCAATATGGTTCCATCCTTTCTTACAATGTAAATATCTCCATCTGGAGAATGACTTTGTTGATTTTTGGCACCAGCAAAAGCTATGTAGTTTCCATCAGGTGATATCACAGGGTGAACTGCTCCATTATTCGTAGCGATCAATTTCTTGTTAGTCCCATCAACATTAACTGTATAAATATGGCTGGTACCATCGATAAAAGATACAAAAGCAATTGTTTTTCCATCTTTTGTAATAGATGGATACAATTCATCGTGAGTAGTACTGTTGGTGATCTTTTTCAAGTTCAACCCATCTCTATCTATTGAATAAAATATTATATTTTTCTGCGTCTTTGTTTGTGAAAATAATTTTCTGGCCGTCATAAGACCAGATAGGTTCGTAGGCATATGCGGTTGCTGCGTTCGTAAACTTAGTAAGTTGTTTAAAGTTATTGCCATTAATATCTATGAGAAAGAGTTGATTAATAGGACTGCGGTCTAATATAGAGAACACCAGAGTCTGACCATCAGGGGATAAACTAGCAGAAGACTCGTGTCTGTCAACTGTTTTTGTCACATTAGTAATTCCTGTACCATCGTTATTGATTATAAAAATATCCCCCAAACCAGTATTCACTTCTCTCGAAGATGTAAAAATAACCTTCGTTTTATCAAAGCTCCATTTAGGACGTTCATAACCCACTGTCCTCGTGGGTGTAAAATTATCTTTTAGAAGCACTCTATGATTCTGACCATCAGGATCTACCGACACAAGCTCAGTGTTGCTTGCCCCCTGCCAGTTAAAATAACAAAGTTGCCCCTCCATTTGTGGATTGTCCTCTGCCTTAGAGCAACCAAGCAAAAGAAGTGGGAATAGCAAACGTAAAAAGCGGTTCAAATGATTATGCATGGTCAGCAATTTCGATATTGACAACCAAGCTGCCGACAACGTTGCGTCCCCTAAATCAATACTTCCTCATGCAACCGCCTTGCCCGTTCCTTTTCACCTTGTAACATCTATCTAATTTATGCAACCTTCATCATTTTTTCGCTCCATCTTTTCTTAATGTGCATATTCAGCCGTTTAGCAGCATCTATGGCTGAAGCTAAACACTATTGGAACCCTTTGAAACTCTGCTGGCCCGTTGTATTAAATGTGACAGGCAATCACAAACTGAGTTGTATAATTTATTTATGCAGAAGATGTTTGCAGTTTGCTTAAGATATAGCTCTAATTGAGAGGAAGCAGAAGAAGTTTTGCAAGAGGGATTCATAAAAGTATTTGAAGATTTACACCAGTATAAATTTGAAGGAACTTTTGAAGGGTGGATGAGAAAAATAATGGTGAATTGCTCATTGCAGAAGTTTAGAAATAAAAAGCACCTTAGGGCAGTAATTGATATTGATACACAGGAATTCTTGATGCAGGTCATGAAGAGGTGTTATCGAAAATCAATATTAAAGAACTACTAAAGATGGTGCAGCAACTGCCATCGGCATACAGGTTAGTTTTTAACTTTTACGTTTTTGAAGGCATGAAGCATAGGGAGATTGCTCAAATGCTTGGTATATCAAAGGCACTTCCCATCTAATTTGTTGGATAACGGGGAACTTTACGTTTTTTTCGTTCACTTCGATGGTAAATTTTACTTTCTTCAAATCGTTCGATCTAATAAATAATCTTTAGGTGTGTTATTTACGGCGTAAGATGGATAAGCGGCGGGAAGGATTGTCTTCTCCTGCTGTATATTGAAAAAGATATAGTTGATTATTAAAGAGCCCTACTGTTTATGAAAACTATGATTACTCGCTGATCTTTTTACCATATCCTAAATTCAACTGTAGCCCAATTGATGGGATGAAGGTGAGTCCTTTATAGCTTTCTTGTTGAAGTCCGAATAGATTATAGGTTCCATAATTTTGATGATAGATGCTTAGCGCCGGAACGAAGTAAGCGAACTTATAGCCAATCTTACCATTAATGAAGGCACCGAACGAAGAGTAGTTTTGTCGGCTTGAGAAAGATGGTATCCGCTCAATATTATTTCCTACTTTACGTACCAACACTTTTGTTGGATTGAAGCCATACTTGATAGAAGAGTGTCCATACACGATGCCGAATGAAATGTTACCATAAGCCTCTTCAGGGCCAAACGAATAACTAAATACCAAAGGCACTAAAATGTCCTTTCGCGATAATTGATAATTGAAAATAGAACTCAGTTTGTCGAGCCCAACCTTTGAAGGTAAATCGGATTTTTGACCGCTATATTGAAAACCTATGCTACCGTGCATTCCCCTTGTTTCACCTGGTTCGTCTGGTGTACCAGTTGTTCCTAAGAATTGATACATAGCATCGAATACATGAGCACCTGATGCGTACTTATATCCCACATCTACCCGTTCTGCAATTCCATAACGCAGGTAGAAATCTGAGGTTACTGTTACGGGATCAAGAGAGTAAGCAAGCAGCCCCCTGGTTAAAGCAGCAACACTTTGATTGTAATAAATGGAGTCTTTATTATTATCTATTGCGTCTACAGCAGCCTTACTAATATTATCAATTTCAGTAAGCGGGGCGGTTGCTCCATTGAAGGCAGTATTAAAGCCAACCTTGAAAGCACCTTTAGGTGTAACCTTTCCTGAGGCAATAATGTTTCGGGGAGAGGTGCAACTAGTTACTGAAATAAGAATTATTAAAAGAAAGCTAAGTAAAGGTCTTATGTTCATGTCATAGGGTTGAGCAGGCGAAAATATATAAATGAGTTTTTCGCCTCAACCAACTATGTCTTGATTATAAAACAATTAACAATGTACAGCCTACGGTTCTTATTATTTATTCAACCTATCTATTATAGATTTTTCTATCTTATCAAGCGAGCCAATGCTATGTTCTACAATGGTGCCTTTATCATCAATCAAAAGATAAGTTGGTCTTCCCTGCACCTTATAGCTATCAAGTAACTTTTGATCAGCATAAACTGTGGGATAAGGAAATCTTTGCGCATTTATAACCTGTTGCACTCCTCCTTTATTTTCAGTAACAATGCCTACAATGTCTAATTGCTCCCTGTATTTTTTTTGAAGATCCTTTAAACGCGGCATAGCCAGGTAACAATAGCCGCACCATGTTTCCCAAAAATCGAGAAGCATAAATTTGCCCTTTGCTGCCTTTAAAGAAATGTTTTCTCCTGTAAAAGACCGGTAAGAGAAGTCTTTAGCTTTTTGACCTGCAAACGAAAATACTTCGGCTGACTTAGACGCAGATTTATTTGAAACATAGGTAGTTTTATAATCCGGGTAAGATTGCTTCAATGTTACAAAGTCTTCATCGCCATCTCTATTTACTTGCATACTCCTTATGTGTAAATCCTGTGTGCCTCTTGTGCCATTCCACAGCGATTTGCGGTGCATCTTAGTAATAAAATTGTTGCTCTTATCTACAAATATTTGGCGAGTAGCATAAAAGTTATCTGCAATGTTGTTCTCATTCCATTCAAGTATCCAATGTTTTTTTGAAGCATCCTCTGTCACCAGAATAGAGTCCTTTTCTAGCCATTTAGACAAAGCTTTTATATTAGTTAGCTCATTAAAATAAGGTAACACACTAACCCTGGACTGCACACGGTTATATCCATTACCCATTAGTATCGGCTCAAGCACAGTGATTGTTTTTTCAAGATCTGTTTTAGCATGCTTGTGCCATATATCAATGGCATTAGTGCCATCATAAAAATAATCAGAGTAACCATTTTTCCCATTGTAGGCAACGTGAAAATGAGTTTTGAAAATCGTATCATCAGGTATCGCTTTTAACCAGATTGATCCCTTTGAAATGGATATAGAATCATCAAGACCAGAATTGTAGTTAACGTATTCAGATTCGTAGCTCAAGGTTCTTATTGAACTAACAGCCGCTTTCATTTTATTAAAAAGTTCTTTAGCAGTTGGTGTATTTTGACTAAAAGAAACTGTTGAAAGCGCTTGCAAGGCAACGCAGATAATTAAAGATTTTTTCATACCTGTAGTTTTATGATCTATGTGATACTTTTATGATCTAATTTTCTTAAAACCATTATTAAAAACAGCATGATCCAAACCATTTAATGTAGCGCCAACGGTAATATCCTGCACTACTCCTTTCTTATCAATAAACAAAGTTGTAGGATATCCAAATTGGAGCTTATCAACATACTCTTTTACGCCAGCAATGTGTTGAAAGTTAAACGGTATTCTATTTAAGAATGTAGCCACAGTTTCTTTATCCTCATAGGTCATTGCAACAAAGGCAATGTCAGGGTTTTCATCTTTAAACTTATTAAGGTCTGGCATTTCCTTGATGCATGGGGCACAACTTGTAAACCAAAGATTGAGTACCATAGCCTTTCCCTTAAAATCAGATGAGCTTATTTTCTTACCATTAATATCAGTAAAAGAAAATTCAGGTAACGGCTTAGAAATTATACTGTTTCGCCTTTCTTCATTCTGTTTCTGAAGCTTTAGATTTACACCTTTTACAGTGAACGTATAAAACAATGTATCGCCACTTTTAAATTCTCCTGTTATTTCCTTGATTGATGTCAGGTCGGCAAACATTTCCTTTTCGTGCATTTTTTTGTCCATAACTGCTAACATAGAATCTACCTGCTCGGCAGTAAAAATGCCCTTCTTGTTTTTATAAAAAACATGGGATTGAGCGAATGTTGTATTTGCAATAAACAAAGTGGCAATAAATAAGATCTTTTTCATGAGGTTGTGCTAATTACTTGGGTTGTGTGTATTATTATTAGAGGGAATGTTTTATTTAACCAATAGTTCTTCCAATTTCTTTTCAAGAGTTTCACCTCTCAAATCAGTTGCTACGATTTTTCCATCGGGATCAATAAGCAGGTTACGTGGAATAGCATTGATGCCATAGAGTTTGGCTGCTGCATTATTAAAATATTTTAGATCCGATACATTAGTCCATGTAAGACCGTCTTTTCGGATTGCTTTCAACCATTTTTCTTTTCCATCTGTATTATCTAACGAAACCCCAAGAACAGAAAAGTTTTTGTCCTTGTACTTGTCAAAAGCTTTTACAACATTTGGATTTTCCTGCCTGCAGGGTCCGCACCAGCTTGCCCAAAAATCTACCAGCACATATTTTCCTTTGTATGAAGAAAGTGCAACGGGAACACCTGATGTATCGTTTTGAGTAAAATCAGTAGCGTAAGCGCCGATCTTTGTCCGCTTGGCTCCTTCCAGTCTTCCCGCAAATTCTTTTCCCGACCATGAAGCTTTTACAGTTGGAGAAATGAGGTTAAATAATGGTTCTACTTCATCCGGCTCTATCCTATAACCTGAATAACTGTTTATTGCAAAGAGTGTCATTGGAGAAGATGGATTGTTTTTAATGAAGTTGCCATAAACCTCATCCCGGCGCTGCTTATCTAATTTCTTTACCTCTGCCATTAAGGTCTTTACTTCCTCCTCCTTTTTTTCCTTCCTTAGTTCGGCCAATTGTTTATATAAGAGAGTAAGCCTTGCATTGTATTCTTTATCCAATTGTTGTAAACTGATAAACTGGTCATGAGCAGCAGAGCCTTTAACGCTCCTGTTAGAAAATGAGTCGGTACTTGTAATTGTTATCTTCCCTTTATCAAGATATACTACAAAGTAATCCCTCTGGTAAGTTGACTTTTTATTTGCAGAGTCATCATGGTATTTCACCGTAAAGAATCCCATCTTAGGTTCATATAATTCTCCTGAAAATTTATACTTGCCATTTTTAACCAGGAAACTGTCTTCTTTTTCTTCGCCATTTACATTGTATGAAAAATTGACCAACTTTACGGGGAGCTTTACATCTTTTACATTCCCTTCGATGCTAAATTTTACTTTCTGCAAATCCTGCGATTGTCCAATTGAAAAGGAACAGGTTAAGAATATCAGCAAAAAAAATTTCATGACTTATTATTTAATGATAGGAGAGAATTGCCCTTGATGCTTTATTAGGAGTACGAAAAACTTATTGGTTGGAATGGTTTGAAAACTATTTTTTAAGTTAGCAGATATTACAGGCGGATTATCATTGATGACCTGGGATATACCACTTGTCACAATCTGTCAGTGCAACGGTGTTTCTAAATTATATTGCCGTTACATGTTCAACAAAAACTCAAACGCTTAACGCTTTTCTAATCATGAAGAAATTTTTACTTATTAGTTTTATTGCAGTACTGGCTTTTTCTGCAGCTTATTCTCAAAACGATTACCGATATTCGGTTGATCTAAATAAGGTTGTAAATGATTCACTTACTGTAGAACTGCTTGTGCCTAAAATGCAGAAGGCTACAGCAACATTTTCTTTTCCTAAAATAATACCCGGCACCTATTCTATCAGCGACTATGGAAAGTTTGTTTCCAATGTAAAGGCTTTTGATAAAGCCGGTAAAGCACTTTCTGTAAAACGGATCACCGATAATAAATGGAGAATTACAAATGCTACAGCACTATCAAGAGTAACATACAAAGTGGCTGATATATTTGATTCAGAGACGAAGCATGGCATTTACCCAATGGCTGCAACAAACATTGAGGAGGGAACCAACTTCGTCATCAACACTCCTGGCTTCTTTGGTTATTTTGATGGCTATAGCCGGTTGCCTTTTACTGTAAGTTTTGCAAAGCCTGCTAATTTGTATGCCTCAACAAGCCTTAAAACTACAGAGCAAACAAATACAAAGGATGTGTTTAAAGTCGCTGATGTAGATGCTTTATATGATGCACCTATTATGTATTCTGTGCCCGATACGACTACAGTTGTTGTAGGTAATTGCGAGGTGCTGGTTTCCGTTTACTCACCGAGCAAACAAATTCAATCTAAACAAATAGCTGAATGGCTAAGTGATCTTTTAAACGCTGCAAAGCAATACCTTGGTGGAAAGCTTCCTGCTGATAGGTATGCTTTCCTTTATTATTTTAAAGACCCACAGTTAAAGCATTCTTTTCCTCCCGGTTTAGGTGGTGCATTGGAGCATCCTACTTCTTCTTTTTATTACCTGCCCGATGTTCCGGCTGCTGCTATAAAAAATACTATAGTTAATACTTCTTCACATGAGTTCTTCCACATCATTACTCCACTAACGATTGCATCTAAAGAAATAAAGCAATTCAACTTCGATACGGCTATTCTATCAAAACATTTATGGCTGTATGAAGGGACAACGGAGTATACTGCACATCATGTACAAGTGAAACACGGATTGACAACAATGACGCAATTCCTGAATACATTGAGTGGAAAGATTACTGCTTCACGTACAAGGCATAATGATACGCTTCCTTTTACTGTAATGAGTAAAGACGTAGCCGGAAAATATGAGAAGGAGTATGGAAATGTTTACGAGAAAGGTGCATTGATCGGCGCTTGTCTCGATATATATCTATTGCATTTATCTGATGGTGGATATGGGTTGAAAAACCTTACTCACGACCTTGGTATACGTTACGGCGCTAAAAGATATTTTAATGATGATGAATTGTTTAAGGAGATAGGTGAGCTTACTTATCCTCAAATTGAATCTTTCCTCCGGGAGTACGTAGCAGGACCAACACAAATTCCGTATGAATATTTCTTTGGACTTGCGGGAATCAAGTTTACACCTCTAACAGAGCGAAAGGTTTTCTCCATTGGGGGTGTAACTTCCGTGCCCACCCAAAGAGGAGTCGTTGTTGTACACCCACAATCTAAATTCAATGATTTCGGTTTAAAGCTTGGTTATAAAGGTTTGGATGAGTTATATGCACTGAATGAAGTAAATATTGATAGCAAGAATTACTTAAAAGTAATAGATAGTGTAAAAAATACCATGAAAGAAGGCGATATGTTTACAGCTAAGGTGGGTCGTAAAAATGAATCAGGAGCTATTGATACCTTACAATTAAGCACAACAATTTTTAAAGCAACTGAAAGGGAATTAAACAAGTTAGAGCCATTAACTACTGCAACCGGTAAGCAAAAGATGGTGCAACAACGATGGCTTACTCCGCAAAATAACAATGTAGCAAATACCCCTGCAGCTAATCCTGCAGACGTGAGTTCAATCGATGCAATCATCAAAGCTTCATACGATGTTATATCTGGTCCCGCAGGACCTCGCAACTGGGATCGCCATCACAGTCTTTTTTTACCTGATGCAAAAATGGGTGCAGTAAGTAAAGCACCAACCGGTCAATCACAGTACAGGGCATTTACTCCCGAAGAATATAAAAAAATGAATGCGCCTTTCTTTCTGCAATCTGGCTTTTATGAAGAGGAGCTGAAGAGAAACGTTAACCAGTTTGGTAACATCGCAACTGTAGAGTCAGCATTTCAATACCGCTTAACTCCGGGTGGCAAGATTGAGCAAAGAGGAGTTAATTACTTTACGCTTGTAAATTCTGGTGGCAGATGGTGGATACTGAACATTAACTGGCAGGACGAGGATACCAATAACAAGCTACCTACTTCGATGGAGAAATAAGAGTTTGTTTTTTGGAATTGAAACAGCAGAGGAGAATCACGCTCCTCTGTTTTTGTTTGGCCGATGTTACTGCTTTGAAGCGTTACCTTTTATCAAACTTGACCCTTCTTTATCTTTGCTCGATTAATACAGAAGTATACTTAACATGATAACAGAAACGTTAAACAACTGATGTTTATAACAGTCCTTCACCGATTTATCAATCTTATAAATAAAAAAATAACTGTTTAAGCGTATCCTTGTGTTTTAATGAATGATTCAACGAAAATATTACCTGGGGATATTGAGAGCTACTGTCTTGGTTTACTTTCAGAAGAGGAAAACAGGGCTGTGGCTGAACAAGCCGCCCTGCATGCCGATATAAAAGAACAGATTGATGAATTCAGGTCTTTGTTGGAGCACTATGCGTTATCAAATGCCATACAGCCGCCCATCGATTTAAAAAACAAAATACTTACTTCGTTAAGCAACTTGAAATTAGAGGAAGCCGCCAATATTGATTTGCTTCCACTGGTTAATAAATATTCAGATCATAACAACTGGCTCAAGATTGTACAACCTTTGTTACCAGAAGAACAGCCAACAGGCATGTTTGTTAAGGAGCTTAGAAATGATAACCATGTTACCCAGATATTAATGTGGGCAGCTATAGATTATCCTGATGAAGTGCATCATGATGAAGAGGAGTGCTTTATCGTTTTAATGGGGAAATGCAGGTGTTATATTGGCGATAAATCTGTAATACTCAGCGCCGGAGACTTTGTAGAAATTCCATTACATGTTCATCATAACGTAGAAGTACTAGAACCTGTAATTGCCATCGTGCAAAGAAAGAAAGTAGCATAGTTATATTACGATCGAATCTACTCTTCA
>DASVST010000166.1:0-9024 GCA_036387965.1 Segetibacter sp.
ATACCGCGAGAAAAAATGAATTGCCAAGGTTCACTGTTAGCAATTTTACGAAAATGAATATTGTTCCCAGTGCTGCAAGACAAGGTTTAATCCTATATCCCACTTTTACCTTAAAAACGGCAGGGCAGGCAGCACAGGTAATTTTTATTGCTTTCTTCTACGATAAAGATGGTAATCCTTTAAAGGATAATGATGATAAATACAATGCCGGTGGACAGGTGGCTACTTACAAGTATGGCACTATTCAACCTGATAAAAACATTGGTTTTAACTGGAATGCTCCGGATGACTTTGAGTTGTTCATACCTTACTCAGAGTTTCCTTTGCCTTCTGGCTCCAATAATGTAAAAGTTCTTTTCCAGGTAAAGCTCTTCTATGAGAAAGAAAATGAAAGCAAATTATTATACACAACCGGTGATCCAATTAATACCAGTTTTGTAAAGTAAGACCGTCTTCTTCTATTTATAAAAATGTCCATTGCTGATGCAATGGACATTTTTTTGCCACCTAATTTCTTTACCTCCACTCACCGTATAACACAAACGCACTCCAGAAATATGGGTGTGTATACTTTGGATTTCTGCTTAGTGTTTGTTGTGCATTTCTCAATGCTTCTGATTTCGACATAACCTGTAAGTTCTTGTAAAACTCATCCATTAAAATACTTGTGGCTTCATCATCAACCTGCCATAAAGATGCTACTACGCTCTTTACCCTATTTGCTAAAAATGAATTGGCAGGCGATATGTACCAGCCTTTCACAGTCTCCTGTGATACCGCTGTTTCGCAGGCAGATAAGGTAACAAGATCACAGTCTTTTATTGACAACCCGTTTATCTCTTGTATAGTTAGTTTCCCATCTTCAGCTTTGCCATCTTCATCAAGATATTTTTTGTTTACACCGAACATCAAAAATGATTTTTCAAAGTCGCCGTAATCAAGCACACCGTGAGTAGCCAGATGAATGTACCTGAAGTCTTTTAGGCTCGATTTAGCAATATCTTCTGTTGCAGCATCTTCAATATATGAACGTCCCGTGCTGATAATCTTAATTAGGTTGTTTACTTCATTGGTTGCTTTGGGTAAACTTTTATCAGGGTTTCCTAAGGCAACAAAAGAGTTTTCCATTCGCTGTTGCTTATGGGGCTTTGTGAAAATATCCAGTTTATTCGTGTAGAAAATTCTGTAATCCTCTACAACGAAATGAAATTTATCATCCCTCATTTTTCCTAATGCCTGGAAGGGAATATTGCTAAGCTTTCCGTTGGGAATAATACAGAGGTTCTTTACATCTTTAAGTTCATCAGCTATTGGAGCTATTAAAACATCGTAAAGGTTAGCGGCTTCTTTTTTATAATCTCCGGCAACTGCTTCCGGAGCTTTTATTGTTGACCTTGTTGTTAATGCACCTGTACCTGTTTTACTGGCCGGATTCTTTAATAAGGCGAGAAATTTAGATGCATCAGCATTTATATCCCGCTTTAGTTCAACAACTTTTATTGAAGTCTTTTTGCTAGTAGCTGTAAAAATGTAGAGTACGTTATCATTTATTACATACAAAGCCACTACTGTACTATCAGGAATAAACTCCATATAGTTTTTAAAATCTATTGGGTTCGTTTTGGCAAAATAAACCTGCAGATCTGGATACGATTTAACTAACGTATTGATGTAGTTTGTATAATCTTTCTCAGCAACCTCTTTGTATTTTTTTAATGAATCAATTAAAACTTTGTTCTGTAATTGTTCAGGTTTAGAAATTTCTTTTAGAATGTTTTTCTCAATATTAGAAGCTGTTTTAATAAGATCGTTTGCTTTCTCCAGACCTGCACTTTTTACAGGATCTGTTGTGGCTATGCCGGATTGTTTCAGCATTTCTTTTACGCCCTGCGAATTGCTTTTATCAGCATAATACATAGCCTCGTTGCCTTTGTTTGTTTTAATAAGACTTGCAACAAGCTTATTGTATAGATCTACTTTTTTAAAATCAGCAGAGAATATTTTTTTTGCATCATTTCCACCAAAAAGGTTTTCTGACCTGTTCTCAATAAGAACTACTGCATCTTTCATAAGGCTTGCTGCAGAGTCAAATTTATTTATCTTATAGTATGCCATGCCCATTTCGTAAAGCAGTTCCCAGGAATATCTTGTTGAGCCTGTTGTACGGGAATAATCAATTGCTGTTTGATAGGCATGTATGCTTTTAGAAATATTATCCTGCTTATCATAAAGCTTACCAAGGAACAAATACGACTGTATCACATTGTTGGGAATATTAATCTTCAAAGACAGATCTCTTGCATCTTGCAAATACTTTTCTGCTTCTGGTTGCTTGTTTTGATCAAAAGCAATTTGCCCTAAGACCAGGCCTGCACTCGACATACTACGTGCAACCCCTTTTTCTTTTGATCGTTTGTATACATCGGTCATGTACTTAAGTGCCCGAGTAAAATCTTTTTTGCGATAATATGTCTCACCCAGATTCGCCATAGTGATAAGCATACTTTCATTAATTAAGTTTACCCGGGCGTATATTTTTTCTGACTCAAGGAAATATACCAACGCCTTCTCATAATCGGATTGCAGAAAATATACATCTCCTATATTGTTTTTTGCTACACTTCGTGAAAGATCACTCTTCTCAATAATAAACATGCTATCTGCTTTCTGGTAGTATTCGATAGCTTTTTGGTATTCATCACGCAGGTTGTACACGTTACCCAAGGTTATGTAGCTGTTGCCCACCTGGTAACTGTTGTTAATGCTTTTGAAAATAGTTAATGCACTGTCGCTGGCAGCCAATGCCTTGTCTTTTTCACCTTGTAAAGCATATACATAGCTGAGTGAATTTAATGCTTCGGCTACATTAGCGATGTTTTTAATGTTGTAAGCTGTTGCTTTAGATTTTTCAAAATAGGATATGCTGCCCTTAAAATCGCCACTGCCTGACAATGCATACCCTATTGATGAATAGATACCCGGCAAATGAGAACGATCATCAATTGAATCATAAATACGATCAGCTTTTTTGAAAGCTGTTATTGCTTTATCAAACTCAAACCTTTCTAATAAAGCATTGCCAATTTGGGCATACGCATAGGCTTCATTTGATTTGCTTTTTTCTTCAACACTTAACTGTAAACCTTCATTAAAGTATTTTTCTGCGAGCTCAAATTGGAACGCTCTGTTAGCTAGCAAACCAAGGTTTAAGGCTGAATATAAGGCGTTTGATTTATCGCCGATATCTTTTGCAAGTTGATATGACGCAGTATAATACTTGCGGGAAACAGCAGTATCAAACTGGTAGGCAGCCGAAGCCATTTTAAAATAGCTATCTATGGTGGATGCTTTGTTATTTCTCTTAATGTTAAGTGCATGTGCACGGGTAAAATATTCAAAAGCTTTCTGGTACTGCTTATCTGTATTATAAACCTCTCCTACATCAAGCAGGTTTTCAATTAAGCTAGTACTGTCTTTTGCGAGAGTATAATATTTAGCCGTACTATCATAAGATGCCAGTGCTTTCTCTTTTTGTCCAACAAGGTTATAAAGGCTCGCGAGTTTTTTCCACGAGTATGCCTGGCCAGAGGCATCAACAGCCTGCCTGCGATAACTAATAGCAGTGTTGTGAGCAACAATAGCCGAATCGTAGTTTCCGAGGTTCCATAATGCTTGGCCTATTTGTGATTGAGCGTAACCTGCATTTGTAAAATCTGCAACCCATATATGCAGCTCTTTAGCCTGTTGGTGTCTGCTGATCGCATCCTTGTAATTACCCAGCTTTGATTGTATATAACCGATATTATCCAGCACAGTACCTTCTTTCTTTTTATCCCCCAGGTACCGGCAATTAGCAAGCTGCTCGTGATAAATTTCTAAAGCTTTTGAAAATTCCCCCTGGTCTTTATAGATACTAGCAATAGCTAATAGAAGATCGGAAGCGTTGTTTAGGCTTTCAAAAGTGTTTTGGGCTTTATACAATTGTATTGCCTTGCTAAACCTGTCTATTGCTTTTTTATAATCACTTTTCTCTCTATATGTATACCCTGTCTCACGGCAAAATTTACCAACAGCCTCCACCATATCTTCATCAGTATATTTCATATCCGTTGCATCAAAAGCTTTATCTATTTCTGCATACACCAGTAAGGCTTCATCCTGTTTTTTTAGTTCGCGCAGGCAAAATGCCTTCTTAAACAAGCTTTCAATGTAAAACCGCTTATTTCCGCATCTTTTAAAACTTACGATAGCAGTATCGCAAAGCCTTATAGCTTCAGCATATTTTAAGCTGTTTTGACATAATTGCGCCCAGGCGTAATTAAAAAAACCATTGCTGCAATCATCGTCCAGGTAAACCAATATGGTTTTTACAGTTTCAAATTGTTTTTCTGCTTTACCCCTTTCGCCAAGGTTCTCTAGATCAATTGCACTACTTATCCAGGCTCTAACGTATTCATCCTTCACTAAAAGCTCCCTGTTAGCAAGTATGAAACGCTTCAAACTTGCAGGCTTACTTTGATAAGCAATTATAGAATCCAGAATTTCTCCTTCACTATATGGAGCGCCATTAATAACCCATGTAACGAAGGTTTCATTTATCTTCCATGAGTTGCCAATGTATTTGCCGGGATAGCCCTTTACGAAAGAAAGAAAAGTATAGATGTCCCGGCGAGTGCAGTTTCGCATTACCTCAAAAGCACTTTTATTTATATATCGTCCCTTAGTTAAGGGGATGGCTAAACTATTAAAGCTTGTATCCTCAATAAACCATTTGTAAGTTTCGATGACGTCTGCAGCTGAAGATTGCAATAAACTATCTTCCAGTTTTTTACTATCACTGAATAGCAAGTCATCAAAAGAATAAAGTGGCTGTTTACTGTTATTTCTGAAGTCAATATTGAGTAATGCCAGGTCGAAGAAGATACTATGATAGCCAAGCTTTGGAATGTTGACAGAAAGTTTGACATAGTCACCCTCTAAAACAGCGAGCCTTTTGTCGGATGTGTTTTTCGGTCTGATTGAGATAACAGAAAAGGTATCTGCTACACTACGAACACTACCGAACCCCAATTCCAGGGCACTTCTGTCTGATGATGACTTGTACACTCCTTTTATGGGGCCAGTTTGACCTAATTCAATTCCTTGCTTTGATCCGCCTTCAATAATCGCGATTAAACTATCGGCTGTTATTGTTGTAAGTCTTTTTATTCTAAAAAAAGTTTGTCTTTTCTCCTTCTGAACCTGGGTTTGAGCAATTAGAGAAATCGAAAATAAAAAGGCAATACAAACCAAAGAAGCAGCTTGGAGGTGCTTTTTAGGAATCATGTTTCTAAGGATTTATGTGTAAAGTACAAAACAGTAAGCAACTCAACTACCCCTCTTTGCAAACCGTTACCAAATGGCATGCTCTGCCACCAGGAATCACCTAGCAGGATTATTGCAATGGCATTCAAATACCTTTATAGTATCTTAAGAAATATACTCACTTATATGATTAAAGCAATTGTTGCTCTCTCAGCTCTCCTTTCTATTGTTATCGGAACAAGTATTTTCATCTCTGGACATGATAAGGGAACCGTTTCGAATATTGACGTGCGGGACAGTAGCCGGGCTGAACAGAATTATGCAAATTTCTGCGGAGGGTGTCATGGGCAAAAGTTAAATGCATTTGTTGAAAGGAAATGGAAACACGGGAACAGCTCAAGCGACCTGTTTAAAGCAATTAAGAAAGGTTATCATGATGAAGGTATGCCCGGATTTGATGCTGCTTTTTCTGATGCAGAAATTAATGAACTTGTAAGTTATATACAAACAGGTATTAAGAATGTTAAGCGTTCTGACTTCAAAGAATCTACTTCAAATGTTTTTAAGCATGAGTCATTGGCCGTACGGCTCGATACGGTATTGAGCGGACTTGCTGTACCGTGGGGGATGGCGTTTTTACCAAATGGAGATATGCTTATTACAGAACGTTCAGGAAAAATATTCAGAGTCACAAAGTATAGAAAGGTGGATACAATAGTAGGTGTTCCCGGGGTAGTAGCGGCGGGTCAAGGCGGTTTATTAGATATCATACTTCATCCCCATTTTGCACGTAATAATGTTTTATATATTTCTTATTCCAAAGGAAAAACTGAAGACAACCGGGTGTTGGCCACGACAGCTATAACAAGAGCTGTGCTTAAAGGAAATGCCTTAACTGAACAGAAGGTGATTTTCGAAGCTCAACCTTATTCCAGAACAAGACATCACTACGGCTCCCGTTTTGAATGGGGCAAAGATGGCTACCTGTATTTTTCTGTAGGTGAACGTGGAAATGAAAAAGAGAATCCACAAGACCTGAAAAGAGATCTTGGTAAAGTACATCGAATAAAAGATGATGGCAGCATACCCGCAGATAACCCTTTTTTGAAAACACCAGGGGCAATGCCTTCTATCTACTCATACGGACACCGTAACCCTCAGGGTATGGCAATACATCCTAAAACAGGCGACATATGGACGAATGAGCATGGCCCAAAAGGAGGTGATGAGATCAACATAGTAAGGAAGGCAGCTAACTATGGTTGGCCGTTAACTTCCTACGGGATTAATTATAATGGAACTATTCTTACCGAGAACAAAACAATGGAAGGAATTGAAACACCGCTGCTCAATTGGGTTCCATCTATTGCACCGTCTGGTATGGCTTTCGTAAAAGGAAACAGGTACAAAGAATGGAAAGATGGCTTATTGGTTGGCTCACTAGTGTTTAAATACCTAAATCTTTGCTATTTAGATGGCAACAAAGTTGTTAAACAAGAAAGGCTTCTGAACAATATAGGCCGTGTAAGGGACGTTCGAATGGCACCGGATGGTTTTATTTATGTAGCAGTTGAAACCCCCGGGGCAGTGTTTAGATTGTTGCCCGTTAGAGATTAGTTATATGATGGCGGTAAAGCATGAGATTCTTTATGCCTGAAGGGACCATCTTTTTCAAAATCGGCCACAATACTTGCTTGAAATTAACTAAAATCTCAAACATTGCTTTGGAGAATGTTATACAACCTTAATTGAGGCTAATAGAGAACCTTTACATTTGGAATAGCTTGACAAACGCAATTAGTACTGGCGTAAGGGATAAAGAATTCATGAAGCAGCAATACAATAACCGATCAACATCAATACATACAGATTGTCCTTTATGATGGATATAAAATGTAAAAGTTTTTAGCTTTGGGATTAGTTATGCGCTTCTACACCTATGAAATACAATCACCTGTTTTAAAGCCTTACATACAGTTCCTGTTATTTAATTATTGCAACGATCCTTCTTCAAACAACACCATTACCTACTACCCTAATAATGATGTTTGTCTTGGCATTATCCACCAGAAAGAATTAGTGAGTTGTAATAACACTTTCACTCTCCAAGATTCAGATATACCGGTTAACTCATACTTGACAGGGATCTATACGAAACCACATACGCTTACTGTAAACGGAACCTTTGATGAAATATGCCTCCCCTTCACCCCGGTAGGGTATTATCATTTTTTCCGCCTGCCTCTCAAGCAATACATTCTTGGTGAAGATGTTCTGACGGAGGCTTTTGGAACTTCCTCTGCATTCTTCTTCGAGAAGCTTTTTGGTGAGGATATTACAAAAAGGGGTAACCTGATTGAGCTCTTTTTATTAAGTAAGCTTGAGTCATTCCAGGATAACTTTCTAAAACTTTCCCTGCAATATCTTGCTGATGCGCTAGATGACACATCGCTTGCTGCAATAAATACCAAGCTTAATTGCTCAGAAAGAAAGCTTCAGCGGGTATTCAGTCAAAAGCTCGACATAACGCCTAAAGAGTATATCCAGGTCATGAAGTTCAGGCGAGCGCTACGGTATATGGGAATGAATCCATCCAACACGCTCACAGGTATCTGCTATGAAGTAGATTACTACGACCAAAGCCATTTTATCAGGAATATTAAACGTTACACCGGCAAGAAGCCCGGCGATCTGATCAGGCAGATCAAAAGCATAGATCAGAAAGTTTTGGTAAGCCTTACCTGATGTCGGTTTTGTACAATTCTGCTCCGGCAGTACATTCTAATTTGCTTTAAAAATTTACCTATGAAGCAGTTTGGAATATGTGTTCTGTTATTTTGTACCATCAATTGTTTGCATGCACAAAAAACAAAAGATAATAGCGGCTTTTCGCGGGTTGTTGCTCAGGTAGACCCACGTGTCGAGTTGATGGCTATCCTTGCTCGCATGGCTGGGTTAGGTGGATACGATTCAAAAGTGTTCAAGGTTTACATAGCTGATGTAGAAAAGCATTTTGCAAAAGACTCGCTTCATCCTGCAGTGCTTCATCTTAAACAATTGTGGAAGACCTCTTACCCCGGGTACGATGCTGTTATGCGAATGGCTATCCATCTGGACTACCCTTCCCTCAATCCAAAAGTAAAATTCTCTTCTACGATCCCTGAACCCCGCTGGACAAAAGAGGGAGCGGAAAAGTTTGTTCCATTGCTGCAACAGTTTTTCAAAGAAACCAATTTCGATAGCTTTTACAGGGCACATAAAAACATGTATGCTATAGCAGAAAGTAGATTCCAGGTGTTGCTCGACCAGGCAGATTATGATTGGTTTCCCCGCTTCTACGGTTACAAACCTGAAGGGAAATTTGCAGTGTACTTAGGTCTTTTGAATGGAAGTATTAGCTATGGTCCTAAAGTGGAGTATGGTAATGGAAGAGAAGAGTTCTATGCAATAATGGCTAATTACAAAACCGACAGTTCAGGCATGCCGGTCTTTGATCCGGGGATGCTTGGAACAGTTGTGCATGAGTTCAACCACTCGTTCATCAACCACCTGGTAATAAATGACTCGCTTTCGTTTAAACACGCCGGTGAAATCTTGCATAAACAGGTAAAAAGTCAAATGGAAAGAAACTATTATCCTGTATGGCGGATTACCTTATTTGAGTCATTGGTAAGAGCTGCTGTTCTACGTTACGAAATGGAACATGATAGCACAGGGAAA
>DASVST010000167.1:0-4637 GCA_036387965.1 Segetibacter sp.
AGATAGAGGCATGTGAAACTGGTTCTGCTTATCATTTTGAGAACTGCAATGATCCTGAATTAACAGAATTGGAGCAGGCTTTATTAAGTGCTAAAAGTGCCGTAGATGCTCGTAAGGCTTTCCTGAAGACTGTTCCTAAAGGCGGTATGGATGTAAGGTATCGTGATGAGTTGATAACGGTTTATCCGCCCTACAAGACAAGTAATTCAAGTTTCAAAATTACACTGGCGAAATAGTGGCTGAAGAGATAATTCATATTAAAGATTGCAAGATTGAAAACCCAAAGGCTTTTGACAAGCTCTTGTATCAATTAAAAGACGGTAAGCACCTGTTTTCAGCAAAGCGAATCAACAAGCGCAGCAACAACCAAAACCGATACTATTGGGGCATATGCGTAGCAATGATCAGAGATAGAATGATTGAGTTAGGAAATGATGTAGACAGTCAATTAGTACACGATTACTTAAAAGATAAATTCAACAGAAAGGAGTTATGGAATGGTGATGTAAACATCGGCAGCATAGGTGATACGACAACGAAGTTGAGCAAGTTAGACTTTGAAGAGTACCTGGAGAAAGTGAAAAGGTTTGCTGCTGATGTTTTAGAAATCTATATACCAAATCCAAATGAACCAATGATAATGTTTGCGACCTACGATTCAGAACATTCAGCAATAATAGTAACCTAAAATGACACTAACAGAATCAACGGTAAAATTCTTTGTAGACAAAAAGCCTTATGAGTTTAAGGTTATCCATAACCTGATAGATATGCAAGGAATATCATTTAATGATGCACTTGATAGTTGGTTATTTAGAACAAAGAGGTATACAGCCGAAAGTTTGTGTCAGTATATAAAATTAAAGGTTGAATCGGCAATTGCGTTGACAGAAGATCAATACAAAAGGCTTAATCAGCAATAATAGTAACCTAAAAAATAAAACGATGAAACTACAAATCAATGTAACAAAAGAGATTTTAGAAAAGAGTAAAAATTGTAAAGAAGTGCCTACACATAATTGTGCAATTGCTATTGCAGTAAGAGATGTTTTCCCTTCTGCTAAAATATATAACACCTACCTAACTCCATTGAAAAGTTCAGAGTGCTGGAAGGGTATAAGCCTCCCTCAAGAAGCAACAATGTTTATTAGGGATTTTGATGCGGCAGAGCCTGAAGAACGAGCCGCTATGAATCCTATCACATTCGAAATAGATATTCCCGATGAAGTAATAGAAAAGATAAACATTGATGAAGTTAAAGAACTTCTCAAAGAGCATCCAACTATGCAACTCGTATAATCCAAATCCAATAGCTATGATAACAAAAAAGAAGAAAGTAAGTGTAAAGGAATATTCAGCCGGGGAGATCAGAAAGGTTGCAATGAATATTCTGAAACATGAGTACGGTGCGGAGGTGTGGATGAATAACAATTTAGCGGTGAGGGGGAGAAAGTTTATTGGTCGTAAAGGAGTGGCAGACATTATCGGATATACAAAGGATCGGGGAGTTATGGTTATGTGCGAAATAAAGACGCTTAACGACACTTTCTCTGATGAGCAAATAGAATTGCTTAACGACTTACAAAGATGCGGTGGAGTGGCACTTGTCGCTTACCAGGATGGGATTAAGATTGAAGTGAAACCATTTATTCAAATACAAAAGTTAGCAGCATGAAAGTAATATGTATCGATGCAAAGACGAGAGAAGGGGATAAAGATTCTCCAAGCGGGTGGACAGTAAAGGAGGGTGAAGCGTATACCGTGAGGGGAGTGTTTGAAAGCGAAGATGATTTGATGTGTTATGCTTTAGAAGAAGACCCCGATAATGATGAATGGGGCTTTGAAGTAAACCGTTTCATTCCCCTTTCCGAAATAGATGAAATGGAATACTATCAAGAACATCAAAAAGAATACGCATGATGCACCAAAATTCACTCACAGCATACCGAGAGAAAGTCATCCCCAATATCAAGCAAAAACACAAGCGAGTTATAGAAACACTTGCTGAATTAGGTGAGGCTTGCCAGTTAGAAGTAGCTGATAAAATGGGTGTGCAAGTCAACCATGTGTCGGGCCGCTTTACAGAACTGGTAGGCTCGAAAGAATACGGTAGGCCGATACTTGAGATTATTGGAAGTAAGCTAAACAGGTATAATAATCCGTGTAGTATTTACCGTATCAAATTGCCTCAACCGCAAGGGGAGCAGGGGCAACTATGTTTTATGAATACTAAAATGACGGGGTAATGCAGTCTTTATCAACCTTCCTAAACCAGAGAATACAACAACTGGAACATCGTAAAATGATGATACCGAGATATGTTGAACGTCCTGAATCTTTCTTAGGTAAAAAGGATTTTTCGTTAAGCGATTTGCCCAAAATTGAACAAGATTTGAAGGAGTGCAAGTTTGCATTGTGGGCAATCGAAAGCAGGAAAAAAGGTAAGCCAATTACGACTACTAAAGATGGCTTGTATTGGAATGAGGAAAGTGCAAAGGAAATGATGATATGCGACAAGTGTGGCAGTGAAGGTTGGATTTATTTATTAAAGGGAGGCGTAAAAAAATGTAACAAGTGCTAACCCTTCATCGAACACCATAAAGGAGAAATAATGAGAAACTATGTAGCGATACCAGGAATACCAAAAGAAGAGATCACACCTGAAAAGATAATTAAGGAAGTGTGCAAGTATTTTAATGTTACCCCTTTGACACTTAAACAGCAGAACAGGCGAAGAAATGTAGCGTCAGCAAGAAAAGTATCTATGTATCTGGTTAGAAATAATTTTTACTTGGCGCTAAGAGAAGTAGGAAGGTATTTTGGTAATCGAGATCACACTACAGTTATTCACTCAATCAATGCCGTTAGAGAGCAATTAGAATCAAGGTTTGATAATGAATACAAAGATTGTTTTAGTTGGTTAGAGAGCAAAGGCATTCACGTACAGCCTCCAAAGATGCGAGTAGTTAAACCTAAGCCTGTTAAAAGAATTAAAGAGTTAGATGACGACTTTGATCCAACACCGTTTGTTAGGGTCAAGGGTGAATATTCTAATCGCTCAGCAATGGGTATTGCTAACGCAGGAAACAATTAATAGACTCTTCACCAATGGGAATTGTAAAACCGGGAAAAGAAAATATATGATACTAACCTACGACGACTTTTTAAAAAACAAAGTCAAATATTTCGAAGCCAGCGGATTTGAAGTTAGCGAAGATGAATTAAATCCTTTACTTAAACCTTTTCAGAAATGGTGCGTTCAGACCGCACTCAAAAAAGGTAGATATGCATTCTTTGAAGATTGCGGATTAGGTAAAACCTTCCAACAACTTGAATGGGCTAACCATGTAGTAAAACATACTGGTAAGCCTGTTTTAATATTAGCTCCATTAGCTGTATCGGCTCAGACAATTCAAGAGGGTGAAAAGTTCGGAATAAAGGTTATCAAATATGAGGACTTTCTTTCTTTTGCCCATGAGTTAGAATCTGCTATTTATATCTCTAACTATGAGCAGCTTGATAATATCTATTGTAGTGTATTTAGTGGCGTTGTACTTGATGAAAGTTCTATCCTAAAGAACTATGAAGGGTCTATAAGAAACCAATTAATAGAACAATTTAAAGATACCCCTTATAAATTATGTTGCACTGCCACTCCTTCGCCTAACGATCCGATGGAATTAGGTAATCATAGTGAGTTCTTAAACGCTATGAGTCGTTCAGAAATGTTAGCCATGTACTTTGTTCACGATGGAGGCGAAACGGCTAAATGGAGGCTAAAGGGTCATTCAATAAATAGGTTTTGGCAGTGGGTTTCTACATGGGCTGTAATGTTGAGTAAGCCTGCTGATATTGGTTATGACAATGCAGGGTATGAATTACCGCCGCTTAATTATATCGAGCATCAAATTGCTACAGGTAAAAGAGATAATGGCTTACTGTTTAATGACGTTGCTATAAGTGCCACAAACTTTAATAGCGAACTAAGGCAAACCAAAGAACACCGATTGAATAAAGCTGCTGAAATAGTTAATGGAAGTACTGAGCAGTTTATAGTTTGGATTAAACAAAACGAGGAAGGCGAATATCTAAGGAAGTTAATACCAGGCGCAATCGAAGTAAAAGGAAGTGATACACCTGAGTATAAAGAAAAAATGTTATTAGGTTTTGCTAACTCAGAATATAGAGTATTAATCACAAAAAGTAAGATTGCTCAGTTTGGACTAAACTTCCAAAGCTGCCATAATCAGGTATTTGCCTCGTTAGATTTCTCTTTCGAAGGTCTTTACCAGTCTATAAGACGGTCTTATCGTTTCGGGCAAACTAAGCCGGTAAACATTCATATGATCACAACGGACACAATGCGGAATGTGATACAATCAATTCAGAACAAACAAAAACAATTCGAAGAAATGCAAAAACAAATGCAACACAACATGAATAACTGTTTTAAAGAAGAAATTCATAATGCTTTTAAGGATCAAACAACGGTATCAACAGAATCTTTTACTCTCATGAAAGGTGATGCTGTGCAACGAATTAAGGAAATAGAAGATGAAAGTATAGGCTTTTCAATTTTCTCTCCACCTTTTGCTGAATTGTATACTTACTCTGATTCTTTAGAAGATATGGGCAAC
>DASVST010000168.1:0-6684 GCA_036387965.1 Segetibacter sp.
CAGCAACGGCTCCGAGTTCCCTCAATATATTTTGATACGGCGTAACAGTAGCCGGCCTGTTAGTGCCCGATAAAAGATAATTACCTGAACTATCTTTTGGTTGACCTGATAAAATAAGTACCGCTTTTCCTTTTACATCAATGTTCTTAAAATCATCGTAAGCGTTCTCTCTTATACCATATCCTGCAAAAACAACAGGAACATTTCCTAGGTTGAATGTTTCGGTGCTACGAAGAGCAAACGTCCAGCCATTCAGGTTTGCATACATATTATTGTCAATTGTAACAGATGCTTCCCTAACCACTTTTTTGTTGGTTCGAACAGCCTGGTAAAAGCTCTTCTTTTTGAAAGGAGCTTTAAGCTGATTAGCCTTAAAATGTTTAGCTATGAACTGTGAAGCAAGCGTGTCACCTTTGCTACCCATTAAACGACCTTCCATTTTATCACTTGCCAAATAAAACAAGTTCCTTTTTAAATCCTCTTGAGATACCTGTGACGCGATTTTAATTATCGGCTCTTGTTGTGCCGCCGAAACAGAACTAACAAGTAGTAAAATAAAAGTGAGTTTCTTCATTACTTAGTGTGTGATTTATATGAAGATAATGTGCCTTCGTGAGAATCTATATTGAGTTTACACCACGCCTTACAGCATAAACTAACTCATCGTGAAATTCGCCGTTCTTAAAGAATGTTTTTTCGTACCTGGCTTCCAACTTAAATCCTGCTTTTTCCAGCACTTTTTGCGAAGCAATGTTAGTTCCAAATGGGCGGGCATAAATCCTATAAATATCAAAAGTAGAAAAACCATAATCTATCATTTTGATTATAGCTTTTGAAACTATTCCATTACCCCAATATTGCTCTGCCAGCCAATAACCTAACTCAGCATTTTTATTGTAAACATCTCCCTGTGGATGAATCCCGATCCCTCCAACAGCCTGGTTATTTACATCGATCGCAAAAATGTTTACAGGTGAACTTTTCGTAGCATGCTCAATGAAAGCTTTGCCTTTTTCAATAGTATACGGGTGAGGAAACTGATCGGACATGTTCTTTGCAATCTGGTAGTTGTTTGCAAAACTAACGAGGCTCCCTAAGTCATTCATCGTCCAGGGCCGTAGTGTGAAATCTACTGTACTCATGTAAAAATTCCTTACTTATTAGTTATCGTAATATACCTCAAAACAAATACTTCTAACATACTTTACCTAAAAATATGTTGCAATTGATAGGATTAATGATTCTTATTACCTGTTTTACTTTTCTTTAAATCTCGGAGTAAATTATTGAATACATACTCATGTTCCTGCTTAATGCCTAAACGCTCGAGTGGCTCCCAATAAATTCTCGGTCTTAGTTCGGACGTATATGTAGTGATCCGAGTCAATTTGCTTTTATGTAGATCTAAAGAATCAAACATATAAACTGCCTCTACAAAGCCGAGCCATTTTCTTCCTGTCAACTGATAATCTATTACATCCATTTTTAGAATCTTTCCTTTTTCAAGCTCTGTTATTTTCTCAACTATTTTACCGCCTTCGAAATAGCAGGTTCTAATCCCACCAACTTCTTCTTTATCTACTACACATTTTAGCGGAACAGGTAAATCAATTTTCATTAGGAAAGGCTTCTCAGCAAAAAGAGTGTCCACAGACTTTATTGCGTTATAAACTTCCATAGCTGAATATGGCAATACAATTTCAGACTGTACCTCAATGATTTTTTTTGTATTCTTTGTAACTTGTTTTTCAACAACCCCTCCAAACAAAAAAGGAAGAAAAGGTATTAATAATATCTTAAGTTTATCAGTTCCTTTTATCTCGTTATATTTTTTAAAGAGGTGGGTCATAATGGCGCCAATGAAAAGGAGTGGAATTATAATTGGCAGCGTCATAATAACACAGATAAACCCTTCTAGTTGCCCTGCCAATAATAAAAGCAGAAAAATCACTAAACTTATAATTGAGCCATACAATGCCCATTTTTTATTAGGCAAAGCACCAATAGAAATACCTAAAACAATCGGTAATAAAACAAAGAAAGCCACACCATAATTGATCAGCCCGTAATGGAGTAATATGAAACCTGTTGTGAAAAATAAAAAGGTGAGTATGCCGGATAATCTAAAACTCTTGTCTTTAAAAAGGCGTGTTATCATATCAACGGAGTTGGTAAACCACTATCATATTAGAAGCCCAAATGTACAAAGACTTCAATCGGGAACTAATTTCCAAATTGGAGTCTTTGCCTATTAATTGCCTTCTCTAATAGCTTATAAAGCTTCCGCCATGTTAGGAATCTCTGCGGCTTTGTATGAACCTTCATCCAGCTTTTTCTTTGTTTCTTCAAACGCCTTTAGAGTCAAGTCTATGTCTTCATCACTATGCGCAGCTGTTGGAATAAGCCTGAATATGATATCACCTTTGGGTATAACAGGATAAATAACTATTGAGCAGAATATGTGGTAATTTTCCCTTAAATCCATAACCATTTGGGTTGCTTCAGGTACATCACCTTTCATGAAAATTGGTGTTACCGGCGAATTGGTGTTCCCGATGTCAAAACCTCTTGCTTTAAATCCGGCCTGAAGCCTGTTTACATTACTCCAAAGTTTTTCTCTAAGTTCCGGCATTGTCTTAACCATTTCCATTCGCTTCAACATGCCTTCTACAATAAGTAATGGAAGACTCTTGGCAAATATCTGGCTGCGTGTATTGTATCGCAAATACTTTAGAACACTCTTTGGCCCGCTGATGAATGCCCCGATACTACCCATACTTTTTACAAAGGTTGAAAAGTAAAGATCAATACCCTCCTGGCAACCTTGGGCTTCATCTGCACCGCCACCTGTAGGTCCCATATATCCAAAGCCATGAGCATCATCAATCAAAATTCTAAACTCATATTTCTGCTTTAGTGCAACAATTTCTTTCAGTACTCCCTGCTCACCATCCATACCAAAAACACCTTCCGTAATAACTAAAATGCCGCCGCCATTTTTAGCAGCCATTTCAGTGGCGCGCTGCAATTGCTTTTCACAATCTTCAATATCGTTGTGTTTGAACGCATACCTGTGACCCATATGTAAACGAACGCCATCAACAATACATGCATGCGCTTCGGCATCATAAACAATTACATCACGCCGGTTTACCAAGGCATCAATACAACTCATTATTCCCTGGTAACCAAAATTTAGAAGCATGGTGTCTTCGCGACTTACAAACGCGCTTATCACCCTTTCAAGTTCTTCATGTTTTGTAGAGTTTCCACTCATCATACGGGCACCCATCGGGTTACCCATACCATACATTGCTGCAGCTTCGGTATCAACACGTCTTACTTCCGGATGATTTACTAAACCAAGATAGTTATTCAAGCTCCACACAATCATGTCCTTTCCACGAAACGACATGCGGGGTCCTAATTCACCTTCTAGTTTGGGAAATGCAAAATATCCGTGAGCCCTGTCCATGTGTTGCCCGAGTGGGCCACCATCTTTCACTAATTTTTCGAAAACGTCTGCCATTTAGGTATTTGGTTTTAGTAAGAATTTTTTTTTGAACCGGCATATTATCTCTTATCAACATTGTTGTGTCACTCACTTGTACAGCAGTACACATATCAACAATAACATATAGTAACAGCGGGCAAAGGTAAGGGATAGATAAGTAAGCTCAAAAGAACAGTATAACGTTCACCGATTAATTATCTGGATTTAAATATCAATTGAAATGAGTTACCGGAAAATCTATATTAAATAAGTTTGCAAGTTTTTTTAAATCTTCTACTACAGGCATAACAACATTAATACCTTTTGCCATTGTTATCTTTTCCATTTCTCGTTCAGGATCGCCTGGTATCAATACTCTATCGAAACCTTCTGCAGGTTTTGCAGTTCGAAAGCGTTTGATCCAATTGTCCATATGGCTTTTAAATTCTGCAGCAGGCCTAAATGCATCTACTCGCATTGCGCCGAAAAAATGACCAAGTCCTTCACCTGGCATATTTTCAGGCATGGCTACATATGCTGGAAAAGGTGGTGCCCATGGGCCATAACTTGCGCCGCTTAATACTGCAGAAAAAATATCGACTATACTTCCCAAGGCATAACCTTTATGACTTCCATGTTCCCTGTCTCCGCCTAATGGTAATAAAGCACCCCCTTTTTTTAATTGGTTAGCATCAGTACTGGGGTTTCCATTACTATCCTGAACCCACCCCAAGGGAGCATCTGCATTTTTTCTTTGTAATATCTCGAGCTTGCCATTTGCAGCTGTTGTGGTTGCAAAATCAGCTACAAAAGGCGGCTCATCCTGTGCAGGTATTGCAACTGCGATAGGATTCGTTCCTAACATTCGCTCTACAGAAAAAGTTGGTGCAACAAGTGCGCTTGCATTTGTCATAGCCATACCAATCATATCATGTTCCAACGCTATCATTGCATGATAACCTGCAATGCCAAAATGATTACTGTTTTTTACACTTACCCATCCTGTGCCAACGTTTGCAGCTTTTTCTATGGCGATTTTCATAGCGTGCGGCGCTACAATCAGACCAAGTCCGGCATCGCCATCAATAACAGCAGTAGAGGGAGTTTGATGAGTGATCTTTATATCAGGAGTTGCATTTACACGACCAGCCTCCCATAATCTTACATAACCACTTAGTCTGGCAACACCGTGGCTATCTACTCCACGTACATCAGCAGATAATAAAACTTTAGTAGCTAAGATAGCATGCTCTTCAGTACAGCCTATCTTTTTAAATACCTTATAAGCTAAAGTAAAAAGCTGCTCATAAGTATAAGTATTAAACATACCTGCAAAATACAGATACAATAAATCATGTAGCGCCAAACTTTAAGGGAAACTTAAGTTTGAAATGTCGGATTCAAATATTGCCCCTTTACTTTTGTATCACTCTAAGACCCTAAACTCGATTGCACATGAAGAAGTACTTTTCTGAAAAGAATGCCTTAACGGTTGTAACTAGTATCTTTTGTTTTATAATGATGCTAAAAGCTATCGCCATAGATAAAAGCTTGTGGGAAGCAATTGGTTTTGCACTAGCATTTAGTTTTTCTGTAGAAATAATATGCCACAGGGCAAAGGAGAATAAGGCGTAGTATTCTCTAATTATATGCTTTTCCTTTATACCATTAGTCTATTGGTGATAAAATGAAACTTTTCTTTAAGTTGTTAATAAATGCGTCTTGTATAAAGCAGTTGTATTTTATCTAGTTTATTTTAAATAAGTTTGATGTAGATATAACTGCTATATGAAATTTATAAAGGTTGTTTTATTTTTTTCAATTACTGCATTTTCGTGTACTCCTCAAATAATAACTCCTTCTGGTTCAAGTGTAGCATCTTTAAGCAACAAAGATGTAATTGAATGGAGTGAAACAAGAAAGCTTGTTTGGGCCGATTTCATGGGTTCGCAACCCGAAGATTCCAAACAGAATGCTGCGGTTACAAACTGTGGCTTTGGTTTTACATCTAACAAAGTAACTGTTGTTAATAAGCCAAAGATGACGGTTACAAATGTCTTCAACCGGAACTTATCGTGGGTTAAACCAAGTCAAATAAACAGGCGTGAATTACTTGAACACGAACAACTGCATTTTGATATTTCTGAGTTATACGCCAGGAAATTGAGAAAGGAATTCCTTACAACAAATCTCACCTACTTCAACATTAAAAAGAAAACTGAAAGTATTTTTAATGAAGTGCATAAACAATATATCCAAAGGCAGCAGGAATATGAGAGCCAAACGAATTATAGTTTAAATCTTCAGAAACAATCTGAATGGATAAAAATTATAAAAGAAGAGCTGAATGGCTTAAAAGAATATTCAAAGTAGTTTAAAACGCCACTTTGCACTCAGGATATTTTGAAGCGTAAGAATAAACCAGACCTCGTATGTAACCATTTTCGGGATATGCAGTCAGATGCGGTTTTATATCATCCACACCTTTCATCGAAATATCAGTAGCTACATAACCCATCCCGTAAAACCTTCCCTTTTCAATTAATATAATGCCTTGCTTATTTTCTTTTTTAGGGAGAGAAACTTTCTCGACTACTGCAAAGCTTGGTAATGCATTTCTCAGGTACTCTACCGCGGTTTCTACTCTTTGATTGTATTGATCAACAGAAAGATTTTCTTCTTCAGCAAGTGTAATTCCCGGCGACGAATCTATAAAACATAGCCTTGAACAAAGGTTAAATTCAGTAATAAGATTTTTCAAAAGATTATGCCCATCAAGCAACAAATTGAATGTGTACAACGGCTGAAGTTGTTTCTTCTTTTTATCAACAACCAACCTTTTAAACCCTTTTGCATCTTCGAACATGTACAAACCAAAAGCCTGTTCAAAAGTTTTTTGACTTCTGTTATATACAGGCCAAAGCCTTTTTATTTCGACGCTTTCAAGTATAAAAGCCATTAATTCACTTCCGCAAACCTGGTATGAGATATTATGAACATTACGTAAAAACTCCTGCTTTTGCTGACCGGGTTTGTTGTTAGAAAAGTGGCTGTTTACTCTCTTTCGTAAATCCTTTGCTTTACCTACATAAACCACTTTCCCTTTTTCATTATGAAAGTAATAAACCCCAGGCGTTGAAGGCAACTTCAAAATCTTTTCTACAGGTAAATGAGGCGGTAAATGTTGTTCT
>DASVST010000169.1:0-21586 GCA_036387965.1 Segetibacter sp.
GCCTCTTGTTTTCTTTTTTTTCTTTTCATTTTTTTGCAAGCTTTTTTCAATTGACTTCCAATCGAAACCATTGTGATCAGGAAAGAGCTGGTCTTCACTTGCCATTACAGCAAGCTTTACTGAAGGTGATATTTCATGTAATCTTACATGGTCTCTATTCATGCCGTGCCCTTGTAAAAAACTAACAACCTGCGTTATATTTATTGGCGGCATTATCCATTTACAAATAAGAAGATATATGGTAGAATAAATAAAGAACCATAAAATAAACCTCAATATTTTACGGGTGGCTTTTTTTAAAAGGTCTTTGACCGTCATGTGTTTTGAATATGCGGCAAGTTAGGATTCTGTTCTGTTTTTTATTTCAACTTTATATAATGTATGGTATACTTCTTACCTACCGTTACAACATCTTTGTGCAGCTTTTGCATTAGTTTGCCAATCCCGAAAACACCGGCTCCTGCAACAAGGCCTGGAACATTCTGTTTATCGAAAACAGGGTAATGAAGAATTGCGCTGTTCACCACATTCAATCCAACAAAACCAGCACCACCAATCATAAACAAAGTACCATTTCTTATAAATGAAAATGACTCACGTCTTTTGGGAACCGATGCAATTTCCTGGTAATGCAGTCCACGAATGATTGTTGCCATCGTATCCATCTTTGGAACACCCCATTGGGTTGGAACCTGTCGTACAATAACATCTTTAAAAAATATAGAATCGTTTTTGAGGTCGTAGACGTATGCATTAACCCAACCGCCACTTGTTGTTTTAAATGTTGCATATAAACCTTTCATGAAGGTTTTTACGCTTTGCCCTTTGTGTTTTATCACGATCATATCTCCTGTCTGCGCAATGCAGTTAAGTTGAAAAAACAGGAAAAAAGATATGACGAATAGCGTTTTCATTTATGAACTTTAATGATGTAAAGAATCCATCGACGAGCTCAGGGTGACACCTTGTTTTGCTAGTGCATATCTGTTACCCTTTTTGTATTTGAACCCTTGCTCAATAGCGTTACTTTACTTTGAAGAGTGCGACGCCACTGAAGCTTATAAAAGTATTACTGCCAGGACAATGAAAATTTCTTACACCTCTAACCTGTCTCCAAAAGCAAGGATACCCCATATAAGCGCCACTCCAAAACCTATTAAAATCATTCCACTAACCCGGTTGATGATGTGGATGTTATGAGGCGTTAATTTTTGTCGGATACGACCTGCGAGCATCACTTTTACAACATCCAAAGAGACGACAAGAATGAGACACGTTGCAAAAACAACTATCCTGTAATTGAATGTTTCTACCAAAAGAGATGTTGATGTAAGAAGCCAAAAGCCGATTACACTTGGATTAAGAGAATTCATAAAATACCCGGCGAGGAAGATTTTCAGGTAATCTCTTTTCCGCATTTTAATAATCTGCAAACCAGCTTCATCCACCTTTATTTTTTTAAAGAAGATAACATAGACTCCGAGTGCGATAAGTAGACAACTTCCACCGATACCGATCGCAGTTTTATACTCCAGTAAGTCTTCGAATAACTTTGTGAACAAGTTGCTTAACGCTACCAACGTAAGGTCGCTGCACGCTACACCTATAATAAATGCGAATCCACCTTTATGACCGTTATTAATGCTCTGTTTAAGAATAGAAAATATAACCGGTCCAACTGAAATGCTCAGCATTAAACCCAGTGCCAACCCTTTCAATATTGCAGGTATAAGTTCCATAGTGTAAAGCTGAAAACCTGTTGCTATTTTTCAATGAGAGCGTTCTGCAAAAATTTTTGCCACTCTTCGAGCATCTTGCCTTTAAGTACCCGCGGAAATTTATGTTGACCACCAATTTTACCTTTTTGTCGCATAAATTCCATGAAATCATCTTCACTCAAAATGTCGAGTTTGATTTCTTTTAGAGCACTTTTTCGTTCTACGGCATAATCGTCGTTTAACTCGCACAAGGTTTCATCAATTCTGCGGCATATTAGGCTTTTATCAACAACGTCATCGCATGCGATAAACCAATGATGAGCGAAAAAATTACCATGTGGCACACCAGCCACCGTAAACTCAGGAATTGAAATATTTAATTCTTCACTTACCAGTTGCACAGCCTTGTTCATATTATCAACACTCAGGTGTTCACCTACAAGGCTTAAGAAATGTTTGGTGCGTCCCGTTATTATTATTTCACTTTTAGTCTTATCTATAAACTTTATTGTATCGCCGATGAGGTACCGCCATGTACCTGCATTAGTGCTTAGAAGTAACGCATAATCCTTTCCTTCCTCAACTTCATCTATTAACAACACCTCTGGATTATCTGCCACATTACCATCAGCATCAAAATTTAAACTATCAAAAGGAATGAACTCCAGAAAGATATGTTCGGAAACCACCAGCTTCATACCCTTCGCATACTGACGTTCCTGGTAAGCTATAAAACCTTCGCTTGCAAGGTAAGTTTCGATATAGATTAATGGACGGGCAAGCAGCTTTTCAAACCCTTTTTTGTATGGCTCAAATGCAACACCGCCATGAACGAAGAAGCCGAGGTTTGGCCAAATGTCATGTATGGTTTTTACGTTGTAACGTTCTATTATTCTTTCCATGCATAACTGAATCCATGCAGGTACTCCAACAATAAAACCTATATCCCAGTCGCGAGCCTTCTCAACGATTTCATCTATCTTTTTATTCCAGTCCTTTTCTTTGGAGATCCTTTTACCCGGTTTGTAAAATGGCTGAAACCAGAAGGGAGCTTTTTTAGCAGTAATCCCACTTAAATCACCCGCATAATAGCCATCTTTTTTTTCAAGGTCTGTACTACCTCCAATGGTCAGCCATCCTTTACCGATTGACTTTACCGGAAGATCCTGGTAAGTGCGAAGCGTAAACAAATGTTTAAGCATGGCGATTTTATTGCCGCGCAATAAATCATTTGTAATGGGAATGTATTTGCTGGAGGCTTCGCTTGTGCCACTACTTAGTGCATAATACTTAATTCGACCGGGCCAACAAACATCAGGCTTATTTTCAAGTGTTCTATGCCACCACTCTTTATAGATTTTATTGTAGTCGAAAATCGGAACCAGTTGTTGGAATTTTTTTTCAGCATGGCTGCTCATTAAAATTTCATCGAACTTGTAGTGTTGACCGAACTCAGTAAACCTTGCTTTGCGAAGTAACTTTTTCAGCACCTTTACTTGCTGATTCCGTGCATTATTTTCGGGAAGCCGTAAAGCTTTCGCCAATGATGCAGGTAACTTAATATCAAATAAAGCCATTAAGCAAGGTTAGGTTAAATAAAGGTTTACGAAACTACAGCAAATGGCGGAAAAAATATGCTAAAACCAGTTTGCACGGATAAAGCTGGTAATTACTTGTTCCCTAAATACTTGTAGTTTTTAAGGATGATTTTTAAGTCGCGGATCCACTCGTATTTTTTTGCATACCAAAAATCGATCTTTGCAAGGCTATCACTGTCTGATAATAAATGTGTTTTTGATGATCGTCCATTTGTTGATAGCACTCCCGTGGAAATAGTTGGAAGCTTTGGATCGGGAACAGCATAGCCTACCCATGTTCTTTTTCCTAGCAAAACATGAAAGGCATTTTCGAGAATCCTAACTCCGAACAGAAGCAGATGAAGAGGAAAAGTTATTAAGATAAAAAGGGCAAATAAAATATCAATGATTTTCTTCATTCTTCGCTGGTAGGGGATCGACAAGTTGTAATTGCCTTCTATAGATACTGATTGCCCGGAAGTATCTTTAGAATCACTTCCCACAATGCTGTTGCTGTTAGCAGAAAAAAAACGGGTACTTATATCTGAAGGTAACTGTTGAATGATTTCAATAATAGTTCTGAAACTTAAATAGCCTTCGCAAAAGATCAGCTCTTTTACTCCTATAGTTTCTACCAATGTTCCAATCTGTTCTACAGTTCCTATCGAATCAGTTTTGTTATTGCTCACAGCTATTCTTCCAAGAACGCGGTGTTGTAGTCCAGCCTCGCTTAACAATTGATGCGCATGGTTATATTCCTGTTCTTCACCTACTATAAGCGTTCGTTGGTGTTTTTTTGATTCATCACTATCGTCAACAAGTTGTCCCTTTAATAACAGCCATCTCAAAGATGTTATAAAGAATAAAGCTGTAAAACCTCCAAACAAAATAACGGCACGTGAAAATCGAAACCTTTCAGGAAGCAGGGAATATGCTGCAAGCATTATTATAATCGCTACTGAAGCAGAATAGAATGCTTTGGCCGGCTTATATCGCCTGTCGTAAATGCCCGCAAGGGTGGCTGATAAAAGAAAGATGATGGTAAAACCGGGAAGGGCAACATTTACAAGATCTGCTCCATAACCTTCACCACCCCTGGCATAAGTAATCCATAAGTGTTTCACTAATTCGAAAGAGCCATAAATTAAGATTGCATCAACAAGGGGTAAACCAATTCTGCCAATAAAACTTAAGATAGCAGTTACGCCTGCTCTTAACCAGATCGCAATTTGAATAAAGAACCTGAATATCCACGCCTTACCACCACTGTAATGCTTGCTAACAAAAACACTCATAGCATTATAAAACATCCTTATGTAGTTAAGACTGCCTTTTTTTGTGCTTTCTCCTTTAAAATGTATGATGGTGGTATCGGCAAAATAATAATTTTTGAAGCCTGACTTTTGAATACGATAACTCAGGTCTATATCCTCGCCGTACATAAAGAATGTTTCGTCAAATCCTTTCAGGTCTTGTAAAATATTCCTGCGAGCCATTAAAAATGCTCCGGCTAATACATCAACTTCATGTGTTTGATTCTCATCTAAATGTCCAAGTGAATAGCGTGCAAATATTTTTGATTTTGGGAATAAAGCAGTTAGTCCAACTAACTTAAACAGCGAGGTTATTGGTGATGGAAAAGACCTTTTGCTTTCCGGCAAAAAGTTTCCACAACCATCTACCATTTTTACACCTAACGCACCTGCTCTCTTATTATTTTCCAAAAATGAAATACATTTTTCAAAACAATCTTCAGGAACAATTGTATCGGGGTTTAAAAAAAGAACATACGCACCCGAACTTGATGCTAAAGCCTGGTTATTTGCATGCGAAAAACCAACATTCTCGGTGTTCGAGATAAATTTTACAAAGGGGAACCTTGGCTGTAAGTAATCGACACTACCATCTTTAGATGCATTATCAACAACCCAAACTTCTGCTTCTAAATTTTTAATAGCTTCTTGAACAGAACACAGGCATTGCTCTAAAAAGAATTTTACATTATAGTTTACTATGATGATTGATAGATGCACTCTGCTGTTTTACTCACCACGAATTACGAGTTTTTTTTACACATGCAGTTAACGATGTTGATCACATTATTATTTCAAATCATAAATGGCAGGTGTTTATCTTTGCGCCATGTTAAAACAAACGTTGATTAAGGCTACACATGCCGGTGCAAAGGTTCTGCAGGAATATTTCAATCAAGACTATAAAATTTCAAATAAAGAAGGCATTAATAACCTTGTTACAGAAGCAGATCATGCAGCTGAAAAGGTGATAATGGATATTATAAAAGAAGAACACCCCGATCATTATATTCTTAGCGAAGAGGCAGGTGAAATAGTAATGGATAGTTCTTTTAAATGGATAATTGATCCGATTGATGGGACTGTAAATTTTGCAAACGGTATTCCCATTTGTTGCGTAAGTATTGGCGTAGAGCACGATGGCGAGATGATTTTAGGTGCCGTGTATAATCCTTTTATCAACGAGTTTTTCTTTGCTCAAAAGGGTTTTGGTGCTACATTAAATGAAAACATTATTAAGGTAAGCGATAAATCAGAAGTAATAAAGAGCTGTCTTGTTACCGGCTTTCCATATACGTATCTGGATGCACCAAACGGTCCGTTGCAAATATTCGAGAAGTTTATTCGAAAAGGTATTCCGGTAAGGAGGTTAGGTAGTGCGGCTATTGATCTTTGCTGGGTAGCTGCGGGCAGGTTTGATGGATTCTATGAACATAAGTTACAAGCCTGGGATAGTGCGGCAGGTTTTTTAATTGTTGAAGAAGCAGGTGGAAAGGTAACCGACTTCAAAGGCGATCATTATTCACCATACCAACCTCATATCGTAGCTACGAATGGCAAGATTCATGATGAGTTGTTGTTGGCAGTAAATGGCAACTGGGACAAATAAAATATTCAATGGACAATCGTACAGAAATATCCAATCTTGGCGAATTTGGTCTAATAGACCACCTGACAAGAAACTTTGAAATACAAAATGCATCTACAGTTTTAAGTGTTGGTGACGATGCTGCAGTTATTGATCATTTTGGAAAGCAAACAGTAATTACAACTGACCTGCTGGTGGAAGGAATTCACTTCGACCTGATGTACACTCCGCTCAAACACCTGGGTTATAAAAGTGTAATCGTAAACCTGAGCGATGTTTACGCTATGAATGCCACTCCTACACATATTACTTTAAGCATAGCATTCAGTAATCGCTTTAGCCTTGAGGCTTTAGATGAATTTTATGAGGGTGTGTATGCTGCTTGTGAAAAGTACAATGTTGATTTAATTGGCGGAGATACCTCGACTTCGCAAAAAGGATTGATGATTAGCGTTACCGCCTTAGGTGAGATCACCCCCGAAAAAATAGTAAAGCGTAGTGGCGCGCAAAAGGGAGACTTGGTTTGTGTAAGCGGCTATTTAGGAGGAGCTTTTCTTGGCTTAACAATCCTGGAGAGAGAGAAGCAAATTTACCTGGAGAATCCACAGGTACAACCGGATCTTGAAGACCAGCAATATATAGTTGGCAGAATGTTGAAGCCTGAAGCTCGGAAGGACATTGTTGAGTTTTTTGAAAAAAATGGAATAGTACCTACAAGCATGATAGATGTGAGTGATGGATTGAGTAGTGAGATCTTGCATATTTGCAAGCAAAGCAATGTGGGCTGTAAACTATATGAAGAGAAAATTCCTATTCACGATGAAGCAAAGCAATATGCATATAAACTTGAGCTGGATCCTACTGCCTGCGCATTAAGTGGCGGCGAAGATTACGAGCTTTTATTTACTGTTCCTCAAACAGAATATGAAAAGTTGGTTCTGAACGAAGAAATTTCAGTCATTGGCTATATAAATGAACTTGAAGAAGGTGTGCATATAATTACAAAAGGCGGAAATACACATAAGATTACTGCGCAAGGGTGGAACGCATTCACCAAATAGAATGGTCTGAATTTTGCTTTTTCTTTAGCAAAACACAGCACTATGAAAGCATTATCTATAATATTCAGCTGCATTTTAATTTTCACAGGTTGTACTAAGGAAAATCTACTGGAAGAACAAGAAGTTCCGGCAAAGCAGGCAACGATAGATTATATGGGCAATCCTGCAGCTGACGGATTAGGATGGGTTTTAAGATTTGCAGATCAATCGTACGAAATACCAACAAACCTTGGAGAGAATTTTCAAAGCGACGAGCTCAATGTAAAAGTGGCTTATAAAAGATCCGCCAAAACTTTTCCATGCCGTTGCACCGAACCAAAATATATGGTTGACATAATTTCTATAGAAAGGATTAGCGAAACAGGTGATAAGTAATCATAAATTGCAGGAGTGAAATTTAGATATCCAGTTTTTATTATTCCTGCAACCTGTTTTTTTATAGTATCCTGTTCTTTATCAAGGCAGTCAGCCTACAGTCCTGCAAATAAATATAGTCCGCAGGTTTTGCGACATGACCTTTCTATATTAAAGTCCATACTAGAAGCCAATCATCCAAGCCTTTATTGGTATACCCCAAAGGATTCAATCGACTACTTTTTTAATACCGCAATCACATCCATAAAAGATTCGTTAACCGAACTTCAGTTTAAAAACAAAGTTTCTTGGGTAGTAAGTAAAATCCGTTGCGGGCACACAGCGGTGAGATCCTCGAAACAATACAGTAAGTATTTCACTGGCAGGCGAATAACACAATTCCCTTTATTACTAAAAGTATGGCAGGATAGTGCAGTTGTAGTTGCAAGTGCATTTTCGAATGATAGTGTTTTAAAGAGAGGAACTATTGTTACTTCTATTAATGGACGAAGCAACAATAAGCTGCTGGATAGCATGGGGCAACTTATAAGTACAGATGGATATACTGAGAATTTCAAGCAACAACTGATCAGTTTTAATTATCCATTTTATTATCGCAATACCTTTGGTCTAGATAGTGTATATAACGTAAACTTTATTGATTCTGTCGGGAGAAGGAAAACAACAACAATAAAAAATTATACTCCTGTAATTGATACAAGCAGAAGAAGGCGCATACAACCACTCCCCGCTCTCACAAAAAAGGAAATACGCAAGTACCGAAATCTCTCAGTGAGAAGTATGACTATCGACACACAACTTAATGCCGCCTTTGTGCGTATCAGTACTTTTAGCGATGGAACGCTTAACACCTTTTTTAAAAAAAGCTTTAAGAAGTTAAGGAAAGAAGGCATAAAAAATGTCGTTATCGATTTAAGAGAAAATAGCGGCGGAAATGTGATGAGCAGCACAAAACTAACTCAATACCTTATAGACAAGCCTTTCAATATTGCCGATACTGTTGCAGCGATCAGTCGATCATTTCAGCATAAAAAATATATTAAGCCTTGGTTTATATACTGGTTGAGCATGCACTTTACAGGACGTAAGCAAAGTGATGGCCGTGTACATTTTCGATATTTTGAAAGGCACATGTTTAAACCAAAGTCAAAAGATCATTTTAAAGGACAGATATATTTGCTGACCGGTGGCTATACTTTTTCAGCTGCTACCTTAATTACAGGTGCATTAAAGGGTCAAAAAAATGTAACGGTTGTTGGAGAAGAAACCGGTGGAGGATCATATGGAAACAGTGCAATGCATCTCCCTGTTATTACCTTACCCGTCAGTAAGGTGAGAATAGTTTTACCATTATACAGGCTCGTAATTGACAAGGATAAACCAAAAACAGGTAGAGGTATTTTTCCTGATGTTGAGGTAAAGCCATCTTCATCAGCCATAAAAAATGGTATTGATGCAAAGCTTGAAAAAGTAAAAGAAATTATCTCAGGAAGAGGAGCCAAATAAATTAAGTAACCTCTAAATCTTTAGTCACCATTACGAGATCAGCCTTAAAGCCCTTTTCTATTTTACCCAATTCGGTACCTAAACCTAAAACTTTTGCAGGATACAGACTTGCCATCCTGAGCGCTTCGCCTAACTCTATTCCTGCATTCTCCACGCAATTTTTTACTCCTTTCATCATAGTTAAAGCAGAACCACTTAAGATGCCATTAGCAACATACTTATCTCCATCAAGCCTGTGCGGATAATAACCTTCTTCTGCGTCGGTAACGGCATCGGTAATAATAAACAACCGTTCGCCCATTACCTTCTTTGCTATACTTAAAGCTGCAAAATCAACATGGTAGCCATCGGGAATAATGCTGCTCGTCACAGAGCGATGGTTAAGTATTGCTCCCACTAATCCCGGCTCGCGGTGTTGTAGTGGACTCATTGCATTGAATAAGTGTGTTGCCACATTAATACCTTCATCGAATGCCTTAATTCCTTGTGTGTAGGAAGTATTACTGTGACCAGCAGAAACAATAACACCATAAGAACGAATGAGGCTTATAACTTCTTTGCTGCAAACCTCGGGAGCAAGCGTTATTATTTTTATTACTCCTTTGCCATATTCCAGAAGGCTTTTTACTTCTTCAATGCCGGGTGAATGTATCAGCGATTCTATATGTGCTCCACGCTTTTCTTTATGAAGCCAAGGGCCTTCTACATGCAGTCCAATAACTCCTTTGCCGCCCTCTTCCCAATATTTTTTTACGGCATCTATAGCATTATGAAAAACATCATATGTGTTGGTAGCAACAGTTGGTAAAAAATGTTTAGCACCGCCCGCTACACAGTAGTCATATATTTTGTACAATGTTTCTGTTGTAGGATGTACAGACAACAATCTTCCTGATGCACCATAGATTTGTATATCTATAAAAGCCGGGGCAATAAAGAAGTTATTATAATGCTCCACAGAAAAAAAATCCGGCACTGATTGAATTGGTAAAATATCTACTATATATCCTTCTTCAACCAGTATAGAATGATTTGGAAGCCATTCTGTGCCTGTAAAAATTCTCTCTGCTGAATAAGCTATCATTATGTCTATTCTAATATTTTGAATGGATCTGCATCTTTCCAAAAAGGGAGTTTTGATCTTATTTCGTCCAGCTCATTCTTATGAAGAGTAATCGTAAAAATATCCTCATCATGCGCTTTTGTATAAAGCACTTCGCCCATAGCATTGGCAACCATACTATCTCCGCTGTGATAAAAGTTATTTCCATCAGTCCCCACTCTGTTTACTCCAATTGCAAAACATTGATTTTCTATTGCACGTGCCTGCAGTAATGTTTTCCATGCATGATTTCTTTTTTCCGGCCAGTTAGCTACATAAACTAACACATCATATTCGGCTTCCTGTCCCTCTCCCTGCAGGGAGAGGTTAGGTGAGGGTGCCTGTCTTGCCCAAACAGGAAAGCGTAAATCATAACATACCTGAAGATTAATTTTCCAACCATTAGCCTGAGCAATAAACCTTTTGTTGCCTGGTGTATAGTGATTGTGTTCATCGCCCATTGCAAATAAATGCCGTTTGTCGTAGTAACCATATTGCCCATTTGGTAACATCCAAAACATTCGATTATAGTAGTTTCCTTCTTCCTCTATCATCAGGCTCCCCGTTACTATGACTCTTCTCTCCGCACTAATGGTTTTCATCCAGTTAACCGTTTCTCCATCTATTGTTTCAGCAAATTGCTCAGGTTTCATACTAAACCCGGTGCTAAACATTTCGGGCAGAATAACAACTTCTGTTTTTTCTGATATGCTTTTTATTTTTTGTTCAAGCATTTGCAGGTTTGCAGACTTATCCTCCCAAAAAAGGTTAGTCTGAACAAGTGAAAAGGTTAAGGACGACATGATAAAATTTGAGGAGCAAAATTACTTATACTATCGGAAAGACTTCTTTATGTTCTACTTGTTTTAAGTTCACCTATAACATTTTGAATAAGGTTTGACTCGTAACCTTTCTGCATGAGGTATGAATGTGTTTTTGTGTGGCGCGACAAATCCTGTTCACCCTTCAAGCTTATCCATTTTTTCTTTGCTAAATTTTCAAGAGTTGATAGATAATCTTTTTCATCAATCACTGTCATCGCTTTTTTAATACAATACGCACTTATCCTCTTTTGCTGAAGCTCATACTTTATTTTCTGTCGTCCCCAATGTTTAATTCTGAACTTGCCTGAAGCATATTGTATTGCAAAGCGCTCCTCATTTAAATAGTTTTCGCTTATTAATGTTGATATTATTTCTTCAACTTCCGCCTTTCTTAATAAATATGAATACAGCTTTTCTTTGACCTCCTGATGGCTACGCTCCTGGTAAGATGCATAGTGCTTTATCTTTTGTAAAGCCTGCTCTTTTGTAAAAAACTTGCGTTGTAGCATGAGACAAAATTAAGTATCACATCTATTCAGAATATTTATTAAGTGAGTATATAGACTATTGTATGTTCAAGTCAATTAAAAGAGGCTCTTTCGTGGTTTAAATTGTAAAAATCGGCTTCAGTATAGAATTAAACTCTTTGTATAAAGCATTATAATTCATTAAATGAAGAATCTGGTTCGATTTTTTCTACATCTTGTAAATAATTAAGGTTGAAATACATACTTCTACCAATCTTATATAGAAAATATGCAATTACAAAGAGATTCTTCTTTCCTGGTTAAGCTATCACTTGTGCTTTTCATTATAATAGCTGCAGGTTTTATTCTTTATATAGGTCAGGACATTTTGGTTCCAATTGCGCTTGCAGGTTTACTTGCCGTACTCTTGCTTCCGGCAAACAGGTTTTTAGAAAAAAGAATAGGAAGAGTTGCTTCGATACTTATTTCGCTTGTTGTATTTTTTCTTTTATTCGGAACATTACTATATTTTTTAATAACACAGATAACAGGCTTTATTGATGACATTCCTACAATAAAAAGACAGCTTAACAAGCACTTATACACTGTACAGAGATGGGTATATGAAAACTTTCATTTAACCAGGAAAGAACAATCTAAATTTATTGAAGAGGGTACAACACAAATAAAAGAAACAAATGGCGGTGGTGGCATAATTGGCAAAACCTTTTTGTCACTCACGGAATTTTTATTTGTAGTGATACTGATGCCTATATATACATTCCTGATTCTATATTATAGAGATATGATCAGGCAATTTCTGGTTGACCTTTTTAAAACTGATCATCGCCAAAAAGTGTTTGAAGTTATAAATGAATCGAGGGTTATTGTTTATAACTACATGGTTGGTCTTTCTATTGAGATGGCGATAATAACAGCAATAAACACAATAGGTTTTTTAATAGTAGGAATAAAATATGCGCTCTTTCTTGGACTCTTATCTGCTGTATTAAACCTGATACCATACGTAGGTATGTTGATAGCTTCAATTTTCTGCATGCTTGTTACACTTACATCCTCACAAGATCTTACAGATATAATTTGGGTGTTGGTAGTTCTTTTAGTTGTTCAGTTTTTTGATAACAACATTATAATGCCGAAAGTAGTTGGTTCAAAGGTTAAGATCAATGCCCTTATTACAATATTGGGTGTGGTAATCGGAGGCGCCTTGTGTGGGCTTTCAGGAATGTTTTTGTCAATCCCGATAATAGCAATCATGAAAGTAATCTTCGATCGCGTAGATGGATTAAAGCCATGGGGCAGAATGTTAGGTGATGAGATCTCTTATTCTCACAAGCTAAGACTATACCGCCGCCTTGCAGACAGAAAGACAAAGAAGGAACTGAAAGCCACTGCTTGAGTTCACAGAAACTCACTTACCACCTTATTAATCCGCATGTTAGCAATTAGATGGGGCTTAGTTTTTGCACTTGTGAGCTATAGGTATTAAAGTGTTAGCATGAAATTTCCAAATACATCATCAAGCCCTGCAAATATTGAGGAGAAACAAGTAGAGTTACTCAGCATGTCACAGGCAGTTAATCTTTTGGGGAGTTGGGAGTGGGATTTGGAAACTGATAAAATTCTGTGGACTGACGCGATGTTTCAATTACGTGCTGCCCCGGTTTCGGCAGATCATTTAATTTCCTTTCATGATACATTAAAGTTCATTCATCCTGATGATAAGAATATGGTTTTAGACAAATTTGAGTCTTTGAGAAAGAGAGAAGAAGTGTCGTTTGAGTATAGAATTATAGCAAATACAGGAGACATTAAAACAATAAAAGCGTGGGCAACTGTTATCAAAGATGAAAATGGTAACCCAAGATATTTTAGAGGTACATCACAAGATGTAACCCGGGAAAGAGAACTTGAGAGATCGTTACTTCAGGCAAAAAATCAATTAGAAGAAAAAAAGTTATTTGCAGAAATGATTATCGAAGGCAGTGTAAATCTTGTAGCTGTATTTGATTTAAACTGCTGCTTTTTAGCTATCAATAAAAACTTTTCAGCTTATAATAATATCACTAAAGAAGAAGCCATAGGTAAACACTTATCAGAAGTTAACAAAGATGAAAATGCAAACGAAATATGTAAGCAGGTTACAGAAGCGTTAAAAGGAAGATGTATTCACAAAAGATATAAAGACACTAAGGGAAACAGGCATTTTGAATACTTTATTACTCCCTTGCAACAGGATGATGGATACTATGGTGCTTTGTTTGTTTCTCATGATATAACCGAACTGGCTACTGCATTAGATAAACTAAATGAGCTAAACGAAACACTTGAATATAAAAACAAAGAGTTGGAAAGAAGCAACAACGAATTGACCTCGTTTACCTATGTTGCAAGTCACGACCTGCAGGAACCATTAAGAAAGATCCAAACTTTCAGTCATAGAATAGTTGACACTGAATTTCGAAACTTATCTGATGTTGGGAAGGATTATTTTACCAGAATGGAAGCTGCATCAAAACGAATGCAAACCTTAATTGAAGATCTGCTCACTTTTTCAAGAACAAATACCAGTGCCAGAAAACTGGAATTAGTTGATCTAAACCAGATTTTCGAACACGTAAAAAAAGGATTGAAAGATTCTATTGATGAGACAAATGCTATTATAGATTCCAAACAACTGCCTTTAGTAAAAATCATTCCTTTCCAGTTTAAGCAATTGGTTGAAAACCTTCTTTTGAACTCGATAAAATATAGTAAGCCTGGAGTTACACCCCAGATAAAAGTTACTTCAGACATTGTTAGCGGAAAAGAGATAAGAGAAGATGGTGCATCAGAGCAAGCCAAGTACCATAAGATAAGCATTGTTGATAACGGAATTGGTTTTGAACAACAATATGCTGAAAAGATCTTCGAATTATTTCAACGCCTGCATGGTAAACACGAATTTCCCGGGACGGGATTGGGGCTCGCTATCTGTAGAAAAGTAATTCAAAACCACAATGGCTTTATCAAAGCTAAATCCGCACCGAATGAAGGAGCCACGTTTACAATCTATTTGCCTGTTTAACCTTGGTGGCATAGTAATTTTATTCGTTATGTTTAATTAAAACATTTTAAATTTTAAACTATGGCAGAAAATAAAGATATGCACGGACCAAGTCAGGTGCAAAGCGAAGGCATGACAGGTAACGATGGAAGCAGTGGAAACAAAGACTATCAGGCAGGACAATCAGGAGCTGGCAACTATAAAGGGGGCGGACAGCACCAGGCAGGTGATGAAGCGTTAGAGGGTAATACTGGTGCAGGTGGTTCAAATGCCAGCACGGGAGCAGGTAGTGAAGTGGAAGGTGGCTCAGGTGGAGGAATACCAAAAAATTCTGAGGCTTTGGGAGGAATGGGAAGTGGACCAGGCAGCACTAACGATACCGGAACAGGTGATATAGGAAGTGGTTCACAGGGAGGAAGCAGTGCTTCAGGTGGCGATGCTGGTGGATATGGAAATATGGGAGGAGCCACAGGTAATTCAGAAGGAGATTCCGGACAGGGAAATATGGGAAGTGGAACAACAGGCGGCTCTGTAAGCGGCGGTGATGCTGCTACTGAAGGACACGACTCTGATGGTAATACAGGTATTATGACTAATGATGATTTAGAAAAAGACCAGGTTGGAGGTGGCGGAAGCTCATTACCTGACCAAGGTAATTCGGGCGGAGGAAGTTCATCAGGATCAGGTAGCTGATAAACATATATTGTATAAAATAATCTTTACACAGGTGATGTGTAAAGATTATTTTTTTACAGGAATGTCAGATAAACTATGCAGGCTTTCATCTTTTCTTTTTAAGGTATCTTGTACAGTATAAACCCCAAAAGGTACTTGATACATAGATCAACTATACAGCTTTTAAGATTTCCATTTTCCTATTTTCTTATGCCGCTATATTGGTTTAGTTTGAGTTTTCTCAATCGTATTAATTTTACAAACGCCATAGTTGTTTTTATCATTCTTCACCTGTTAGTTTACCCCTCGAGCAATGGTTATAATAGCTACATGGATAAAGATGAAGACGCAATTGGGGGCGTTGAAAGTCCTATGCAACCAACACGACAGTTATTTCTGGTTACGATCGTACTCGATGTGCTTGCAATAGCTTCTGCTTTTTACATTTCTACATGGTTTGCTCTTTCTATTATTATTTATATAATCTGCTCAAGGTTATACAGCTATAGACGAGTAAGACTGAAACAATATCCGGTTATAGGATACGCTGTAGTTATCCTAAACCAGGGAGCACTTACTTTCTTTATGATATACCACGGTGCAAGTCATAACGCTGCTACAATCATTCCTATGCATGGTTTATTAGCTGCTTCGTTCTTAATCGGTGGATTTTATCCTATTACACAAATTTATCAACATGAAAGTGATGCTAAAGATGGTGTACAGACCATTAGTATGATGCTTGGTAGAAAGGGCACAATGGTATTCTGTGCAATTATGTATTTAATTGCCTTTTCTATTTTAGCGCATTATTATTTGGTTAACGATTATGTTCGCTCCTTCATAATCTTACAAATCTTTTTTATTCCGGTACTCGTATTTTTCATCCGTTGGGCTACCCGTATCTGGAAAGAAGAAAGTGCAGCAGATTTTAAAAATACCATGCGAATGAACTGGCTGGCAAGCACATGTACCAGTCTTGCTTTTATAACTTTAATTCTACTACAAAAAGTTGGCTAACATAATTTCAATAGGAACAGCAGTGCCTGAGTTTTGTCATTCGCAGAAAGACATTCTTAAGTTTATGCAGCAAGCGTATAACTTAGATGAGATTGATAAAAGAAAGCTGTCTTTTTTATATAGCCAGAGTGGCATTGATCAACGTTATTCTGTTATAGAAGATTTTTCTAAACCTACTGTCGATTGGTCGTTTATTCCACAACAAATAGGTGCTGCACCTTCTTTAGAAAAGAGGCTTGCATTGTACCAGCAACTAGCATTACCTCTTTCTTTAGATGCAATTGAAAACTGTATCAACGGCTTTATACCAGCTTCTGAAATCACACATCTTATAACAGTTAGCTGTACAGGAATGAGTGCTCCCGGCCTTGATTTACAGATAGCTGAAGAACTAAAATTATCGCCCAATGTCTTCAGAACATCTGTAAACTTTATGGGCTGCTACGCAGCGATACATGCAATGAAGATTGCTAAAATGATTTGCGATACCACACCGGGTGCTAATGTTGTCATTGTTTCGACAGAACTATGTACAATCCATTTTCAAAAGGAATACACGTTAGACAATGCAGCCAGTAGTTTATTATTTGGTGATGGTAGTGCAGCAATGCTTGTATCTAATTCCACAACAACCTCTTCAAACATTTTTTTGAAACATTTTTTTTCGCAAATCTCAATCAAAGGAAAAAAAGATATGGCGTGGGAGCTTAGCAGCAAAGGTTTTTTAATGACACTGAGCGGTTATGTACCACAATTAATACAGGAAGACATAGGCGCACTTCTTGAAAATGCCCTAAAAGAAAGTGGATTAATGAAAGAAGAAATAACACACTGGTGTATACATCCCGGCGGAAAAAAGATAATTGATGTTATTCAAAGACAGTTGCAGTTAACGCCTGAAGACTTAAGCTTCTCAAATAACGTACTTTCCAGGTATGGCAATATGTCTTCTGCAACAATAATGTTTGTTTTAAAAGAAATAATGGAAGCATCAGTTGACAAGAAAGCAACAGTTTTCGGCGTCGCTTTCGGTCCCGGCTTAACTATGGAAACCTTTCTGGCATCTTCTTAAATGAATTTGAAACACCGCACATACAAGAGCGAACTTTTAGATCAAGATGATATTCCTGTAGATGATTTAAAAAGAAATTTATCGGAACTAAATTTTATAAACACCTGGCTTGGAGGGCACAAGATCTCCGTGTGTGGTTTAGAGCAACTTGTAACAAGTAGTAAAGAAATTACGGTTTGTGAAATAGGCTGTGGTGGTGGTGATAATATCTCTGCTCTTTATAGCTGGTGTAATAACAATCAGCTTAAGGTAAATTTTATAGGAATTGATATGAAGCGAGAATGCATTGATTATGCAAAAGATACAAGTGAAGTTCCCGGCGTATCATGGATCATAAGTGATTATAAGAAAGTTCCTTTCAAGGTAAAACCAGATGTCATTTTTTCAAGCCTTTTTTGTCACCACTTTACTGAAGAGCAACTTGTAGATCAGTTAAACTGGATGAGAGAAAATAGCGCCAAGGGTTTTTTTATAAATGATCTTCAACGTAACTGGCTTGCTTATTTTTTAATAAAATGGCTGACACGATTTTTCTCAAAGTCTTACCTTGTTAAAAATGATGCACCCCTTAGTGTAGCTCGGAGCTTTAAAAAGGAAGAATGGAGAAAATTGTTCCGGCTTGCTAAAATTGAGAGCTATACAATCAGGTGGAAGTGGGCTTTTCGTTATCTAGTCGTCTATAAACATGAGCAGCGCAAAAGTATATGATGTAGCCATTATAGGGGGTGGATTGGCTGGTTTGTCGCTAGCTATACAATGTGCAGACAAAGGTTACGCAGTTGTTTTATTCGAAAAAGAAACTTACCCCTTTCACAAGGTTTGCGGCGAGTACATAAGCATGGAAAGCTGGAATTTTTTGGAAGCCTTAGAGGTGCCACTAAGAGGACTAAAGTTGCCACTGATAAACTCTTTGCAAGCTTCTGATTTCTCAGGTAAAACATACAACTTTGAGCTGCCTCTTGGCGGATTTGGAATAAGTAGATTTTTACTCGATAATTCCTTGTATGAAATTGCTTTAAAGAAGGGTGTGGAAGTTCTTACAAGTACTAAGGTCAATAACATAAGCTATAAGGAAGACTTGTTTGAATTGACAACAAATGCCGGTGATTACTTTTCAAAAGTAGCTGCAGGTAGCTATGGTAAACGAAGTAATATTGATATTAAAATCAATCGAAGCTTTGTTCAACAAAAGGCAAACAAGCTGAATAATTATGTTGGTGTAAAATACCATGTTCGGTACCCTCATTCGCCGGACACGATTGCCTTACATAACTTCGAGAATGGCTATTGCGGTATTTCCGCGGTGGAGGAAGACAAATGCTGTTTATGCTACCTGACAACAGCAGAGAATTTACAAAAGGCACATAATTCTATTCCCTTGATGGAAAAGACTATCCTTAGCCAAAATCCCACCTTAGCTAAAATTTTTTCCGAAGCTGAGTTTCTGTACTCGCAGCCTTCGGTGATCTCTCAAATTAGCTTTGACTATAAATCGCAGGTTGAAGATCACATGCTTATGATTGGAGATGCTGCAGGCATGATAACACCACTTTGCGGCAATGGTATGAGTATGGCTTTGCATGGAAGTAAGATAGCCTTCCAATCAATAGATAATTTCCTACAAAAAAAATATGCACAGGATAAAATGGAGAAAGAATACACGGGCAAGTGGAAAAGGAATTTTGCAAAACGTTTGTGGATAGGAAGAAGAGTGCAGCAACTTTTTGGAGGCAATACTTCAACGGCTTTATTCTTGAAAACAATGAACGCTTTTCCTGCATTAGCAAAACAAATCATCAAATCAACACATGGGGAACCTTATTGAATGAGTTGTAATCTATTTTAAGTAATAGAAAACATTAAACCATTTGGACGAGCATCTTACACAAGACTATCCAGAAGGCAACTCCCCATCATCTTTGATTTCGTTTGCTTCACGGCTATTTTGCGCAGCATCCTGAACAAACTCTTCCTGGTTTACACTCTTATTCTGTTCCTGTTCATTCACAACATTTTCACCATCCTGTGGAACCGACTCGCCTGAGTTAGTGTCAGCTGTGCCAGGTGTAGAAGATGGATTTGGATCTTGCCCAACGGGATTATTATTTTGATTTTGCATAACCGAAGTTTTAAAGTGAAGAATCAACTCTATTGAAGGGATGAACAAAAAAACGAACCGAAGGTTCGATACTACTTGATAAAATTATCTATCTGGGTAATAGATATTGGCTTTTCCACTACGTGAAGGTGAGTATTCGATAACTCTGGGCGAATACTTGGCTTATTTGCACTGATTAAAAAAAGCTGCGCATCGGGGATGTCTTGTAAGATATTTTCAGCTGCAGGCCATCCTAATCCATCAGGTAGATTATTATCAAGGATAACAATATCTGGATTTGAATTTTTTATACTGCCAAGCCCATCCCTAAGCGTATGCGAGATATGAACTTCGCAGTTTCTCTTGGTTAGGTAAAACTGCATGAGTAAACAAAAATCAACTTCGTCATCTATAATTAGAACCTTCTTCTTCCCCATACTTAATATATAAGTAAAAATGCTGCCAAATTTTTTTATATAGGATCTGCCTGTTAAAAATAGTACTTGTAGAAAGTATTTCTCAAATAAACACTATCAAACCTACACATATATACGATGATATAATTAATAAATGTAATGTAGAGGAATCAAAATGCTTTTAATCTAAAACTATAAACAATCTACTTAAACTCTGATGGCACCACTTTTGCCTAAGTAGCAAAAAATAAAATGATAATGAGAAAGTATGTATTAGGAGTTGTATTAAGTACAATAAGTTTAGCTGGCGTTGCACAAAGTAACTCACTTGGAATAAATGCCGGTTTCGGTCATTCCTGGATAAAAAATCACCAGGATGTTCAATTTAACCCTGCTGGTAATTTCGGTGTCTCCTTTGTTCATAGCACAAAAACAAATTTCGGCTTTGGGGCTGATTTAAAGTTTTCGTTAGAGGGTGGTCAGGAAGAGACAGTAAGTACCCCTAAGGTTGAACACACAACAGACTTAAATTACATTAGAGTACCGTTAAAAGCGATCTACTTTTTTGGTAATTACGGACAAAGACTAAGACCTAAAGTACATGTAGGGCCGTCACTAGGATTTCTTGTAGGAGCACATGATGAAAGAAAAAATACAGCGACCGGAGCTATTACCGAAGATCGGAAATCAGATGACGACTACCACAACTTTGATATTGGTTTACAAGGTGGAGTAGGTTTTAATTACAGACTTGTAAAGAATACGTGGTTTACTACAGATTTAAATTATTATAACGGTTTTAAAGGAATAAGGCAGCCTCTAGTTGGGTCTAATTCACCTCGTTATGTAAATAATAATGTTGCACTAAATATTGGGGTTAATTGGGGGATAGGCAAATAACATTATTTCTAAATGGAATTAAGGCCTCGGAAATTTTTCCGGGGCTTTGATTTTTTTACATACATGTCCTATATTCCTTTTGGCACAATAAGTGCAAATACAGCCGTAGTAAAGAATTTAATAAACTAAAAATCAATTTATTATGATAAGAATAAACGTAAAAAACATTGCTGCCACCTTACTTATAGGTGGTATGGTAGCGGGTTGCGCAGGAATGAGTAAAACACAAAAAGGTGTAGCAATTGGTGCAGGCGCAGGCGGTGCTGTTGGTGCGGGTGTTGGTAAAGCTGCCGGTAACACTGCGTTAGGTGCAATTATAGGTGCTACTGTTGGTGGTGTAGCTGGTGGTATAATTGGACGCCAGATGGATAAGCAAGCAGAAGAACTTGAAAAAATTGCAGGGGCTGAAGTAAAAAGAGTAGGTGAAGGTATCAATGTGACCTTTGAGTCAGGAGTACTTTTTGGAATCGATCAATCGACACTTACCAGTGATGCGCAAACAAAAATTCGTGATCTGTCAAACGTTTTAGCTAAGTATCCTGAAACGTATATTCTTATTGAAGGACATACTGATGCTTCAGGAACAAACGCCCACAATATGAAGTTATCTCAGCAACGTGCAACTTCAGTACAAAACTTCCTGCAAAGTCAAAACATATCTTCTGCAAGAACGAAAACAGCTTGGTATGGTGAAAACCAACCAAAGTTTCCAAACGATAGCGAGGCTAACATGACTAAAAACCGCAGAGTAGAATTTGCTATTTATGCAAATGAACAAATGAAGGAAAAGGCTAAAATAGAAACAGG
>DASVST010000170.1:0-3126 GCA_036387965.1 Segetibacter sp.
CATTAGAAAAATAAGACAAAAAATGGGTGTTGATTGTATCACAACCGTTAAAGGAGTTGGGTATAAATTTGATTCTGCACACAACTGATACGCATCTACATAAAAGGTCCCTGTTTTAACTTATCAATAGCTTTGTCTTAATGTTCAATACCAAAAATCCATCACCAAAACAGTTATCCTTATTTACTGCACTTCTCCTTTCTTTGCCAATAGCCACTGGAATTTATTTTATTAATCCAGGATGGATAGCTTTATATGCCTTTATCATAATATTTGTGGGGAGTTTCTGGCTTATACAATTTACACTTCAAAGATTTATTTATAGAAAGTTAAAGCTTATCTATAAGTTCATTCATCAAACAAAAGCAACCAAAAAAGAAGAGACTTATTACCGGTACCTTCTACCTAAAAAAAGCATAGATGATGTACGTGTAGATGTAGAGCAATGGGCCGAACAACGACGAAACGAAATTGAAGTTTTAAAAAGCAACGAAGTTTATAGAAAAGAATTCCTACAGAATTTATCCCACGAATTTAAAACACCCATTTTCGCGATACAAGGTTATGTTGACACGCTTTTGGACGGCGCACTTGAGAACCCGGCAGTGAATAAAAGATTTCTAGAAAATGCAGCTCACAACATTGACCGTATGGTTAGTCTCGTAAATGATCTTGATGAAATAACTAAGCTGGAAAGCGGTGAACAAACTCTGTTTAAAAGAATATTTATTATACAGGATGTTATAAAAGAAGTTTACGAATCACTGCTTATTAGAGCCACAGAAAAAAGTATAAAATGCAGTTTCAAAAAAGGTTGCGAGCAACCCCAGCTTGTACATGCAGATAAAGAAAAGATAAGACAGGTACTTACCAACCTTATATCTAATGCCATTAAATACGGTAAGGAAGATGGAAACATCGTTGCAAGTATTTATACAACTGATGATGAACATTTATTGATAGAAATTAGTGATGATGGTATTGGCATTGCAGAGGCCCACCTACCAAGAATTTTTGAAAGATTTTATCGCACAGACCCGGGACGTAGTCGAAATATTGGTGGAACAGGTTTAGGGCTTGCTATATGCAAACACATTGTAGAGGCGCACGGTCAAACCATACATGTACGAAGTAAAATAGATGTAGGAACAACCATTGGATTTACCTTGGAACGAAAAAAAGATTAGGAAATACTACACTAAAGTTCTTACAATGTTTTTAGATATTCAATAACTGCTGTCCTTTCTGCAGCTGAAAGCTTATCTCCGAAATAATGACCATAGTTGCCGTAACCTGCTAACGTTGTATTGTAAACATTCTTCCTGTTTGCATCTTCATGCTTTTCGTATTTCCATCCCGGAGATTCATAATTGTATTCGGGCTTATCAAAATTTCTCGACCAGAACCTGGGACGCATTTTAGTATTTAACACTCCTTCTAAGGTTGGAACAGAACCATTATGCAGGTAAGGAGCTGTTACCCAAATACCATCAAGTGGCGGGGCTATGTAGCCATTGTACGGAACAAGCCGTGCAGGATTTTCTCCCGAAGTGAACCAGCTTTTGTTAAACCATTCAACAAACTGTGGGTTAGAATAATTGCTTTTATACAATGCAGAATCGGTTCGAATGATTGAAGCAGGGATCAACAGGTTTGGATATGTTTCGTTCTCACCATACGTACCATGACATTTAGAACAGTTATTATCGAATAATTTTTGGCCCCTCGCTGCTAACTGTTCATCTATTTGCTTTGGATATTTTGGTGGTTCTATTGAATTGATATACGCCAGCACATCATTAAAGTGGCTGAAAACTTCAGTTGCTTCGGCAGTGTCAGTTACAGTTAAAAGATTAGATGCCATAAGAAATTTCGAAAAATCTCCACGACCAAATCCATTGTAGAACATAGCATTTTTTTTCTTCAATATCCACCATGCCGGCACATCTGTTGGCACAACTTGTTTAGGTATGTCCATCAAAGGTTTGTCACTCCATTTTAAAGTGGTCGGATCGCGATGTGCTACTAGTAATGCTGCCAACTTGCCTGCTGAATTCACGCCCCTAACTTCAGTAAACAGTCCTGGTGCAATTGTCTTAGTTGCTTGTAAAAAATTTTTAGAAGCCTCGAACTTTTTACCACCGAATAGAGACAGCATGTTGTATAAATTGCCCGCCGTTTTTTGTATGGATTTATTCTCGGTGAAATCAATAAATGTATTTCCCATACCTACATACAACTGCCCTTCAAACACCTGTGCGTGGCATTGGAGGCAGTTAGGTGCAACTACCAGTTCTCCGTTTGGCGCATTTATCGCAGTGTATTCATGGCTGATGTCTTTATTGAAGTCCTCTCGGTTCAGGTAGTTTTTTCTGTCCTTTCCAAACCCCATTAAAAAAAGGTTGTAAGGAATACCACTTTTTAAATAATCACCTGTAATAAGATATTCATAACCCCTTTTAGCATCACCCTCTCGTTGTGCGCTTGCAAGAATTTTTACAGGCTTTTCTTCATCACCTGTAAAGCTGATGTAAGTAAAGAAGATAAAGCTCAATAAGAGGATAACAACACACTTTTTCATTGCTTCAATTGCTTGCCATAAAGATAAGAAGAGGATATTTGAAATATTTGCTAATTCGAGCCTATAATAAAAGCTGCCTCAAGAAAGGCAGCTTTTAAAGAAAGATAATGTAACAGAATTAATTCATGTTATACTTAGCCCATCCTTTCCACCAGCTATCACCAATAGCACATGCTCCCTTATAGCTTACACTCTGCAAGCCTGCAAGTTTTAATGCAGTAAATGCAGCACCTGTAGCAGCAGGTGATGCAGCATCAATTGGATTGAAGTCTGGCGTGTTATAATTGAATGGTTCAGTTAGTCCAACATCGCTATTGTTCGTTAAAATAGTGTTTGAATATGACACAGTATTAAACCAGGATAAAATGGATGCATCAGTAGACCCCGTAGCAGTTGTCGGGCTTGCTGAATACTTTATTGGTATTGCACAACCTGCTATTATGTTGTTCTGAACAAGTAAAGATGGCGCTGCACCTATCACATTATTATCAGTAGGAATTCCTTTGGATGCATCTATTATTAAGCCTTGCGGCCATCCTGCAATT
>DASVST010000171.1:0-3465 GCA_036387965.1 Segetibacter sp.
GTACAATTTGGTGGGGGATGTATAAACAATACTTTAGTTCATCTTGCAAATGCTGAATTACCTTTTGGCGGCGTTGGTAACAGCGGCGTTGGGGCTTATCACGGCAAGTTTAGTTTCGAAACTTTCACCCGACTAAAGTCAGTTTTAAAAACTGCAACATGGCTCGACTTGAAAGTAAAGTATCCACCATATAAAGGAAAGTTGAAAATGATGAAGATGCTTTTTAAATAAGGTCTATGAAGAAGATCATAATAGCATCAATAATAATTCTGGTATGTATTTTAATTGTAAAGACAAAAGGCATGACGTTGAGGCAATCTGTTCTTAAGGCTGTATATCCATTGTTGTTGGCAAAACAAAAGTTATTTCCGACCAAAAGTGGCATTCTCGATAACAAAGAAATGATTAAACCTTCGTTATCATTCTATGCTTTGAAATCAAAAACTAGTGAGGGAGAAGAAATTCTATTCGACAACTTCAAAGGCAAAAAAGTTTTGATTGTAAATACTGCATCTGATTGTGGTTATACCGCACAGTATGAAGAGTTGCAGAAGTTATATGATGAGCATAATAAGGAACTTGTGATTCTTGCTTTCCCTGCAAACGATTTTAAAGAACAGGAGAAAGGAAATGACCAGGACATAGAACAATTCTGCAAGATGAACTTTGGCGTTTCTTTTCCATTGATGCAGAAAAGTATTGTTGTTAAAAATGATCAGCAAAACGAGGTCTTTGAGTGGCTGACAAACAAAACAAAAAACGGCTGGAATGATCATGCGCCGGAATGGAATTTTTCGAAATTTCTTGTGAATGAACAGGGCATATTGACGCATTATTTTGCTCCTGCAGTTTCGCCTTTGAGTAAACAGGTAAAGAGTAATTTATAATTACCGGTAGGAGAAATCGCTTAGCTGTTTGCACAGTTAACCAAAAGATTATTAATGACACTGACGTTGAAGTGTGCGGCGCAACGATGACGCCATGTAAAGATCAGCTGGTCTCAAAACAATACTTCCACACGCAACCATTGTGAATAAAAGCAAGGTTCGATTTGATTATTCCCACACTAATCCCTAAGCAAGTTTTTACTGTAAGTTTGTTCAAACCTTAGCATGTCTCATTTAGAAACAATTATTGATTTTTTAGAGCCTGTAAATCTTTATCAACTATCGGAGGATGAAGGTTACAAAGACACTCAATTAGGCAAGCATATAGCGGTAAATGATGAGTTCTTTCCCGACATTGCGGCGGCTGATATGGTGATTGTTGGTTGCGGTGAAAATCGTGGTGCGGGTCACATAGGGAACGATACGCTTGGGCCAGATGCTGTTCGTAAACAATTCTATTCGTTGTTTCACTGGCACCAGGATGTTCAGGTTGCGGATGTTGGAAATATAAAAGCAGGTTCTTCTTTACAGGATACTTATGCGGCTTTAAAAAGTGTAGTAAGTGAGCTATTGCAAAACAATAAACGTGTGGTTATTTTAGGTGGAAGCCATGACTTAACCACAGCCCAGTACAAGGCATATGCTGACACAGAAAAAATAATTGAAGCAGTTTGTGTAGATGCAAGAATTGACCTGAACATGGACAGCCTGCAACCTGCAGATAATTTTTTAATGGACATGTTAGTTGGAGAACCGAACTTTGTGCGCAACTACAACCACATAGGTTTTCAAAGTTATCTGGTGCATCCAACTATGTTGGAGACTATTGATAAACTTCGTTTCGATTGTTTTCGTGTAGGACGTGTAAAAGATAACATGGAAGATATGGAACCTGTTATTCGCAATGCACAGCTTTTTAGTTTTGATATATCTGCAATACAACACAGCCATGCTCCTGCAAATCACTTAACACCTAATGGCTTTAATGGCGAAGAAGCCTGCATGCTTATGCAGTACGCCGGTATGAGTCCAAATGTTAGCAGTATTGGGTTGTATGGTTACCTTCCTTTGCAGGATCATCATGAACTTACTGCAAAACAAATGTCGCACATGCTTTGGTATTTAATGGATGGAATAAGTAAAGGAAAGCTCGAAGCGAATTTTGCTGAAAAAGAGAATTTCAACGAGTTTGTGATGGCTTTTGCTGAAGTGGAGACGACATTTCTCCAAAGCAAAAAGACAGGTCGCTGGTGGATGCAATTACCTGATGGAAAATACATAGCGTGCAGTCATTTTGATTACCTTGCTGCATCGAGTAATGATATTCCTGAAAGATGGTTGCGTGCAATGGAGAGAAGTTGAGCCCCGGCCATAAAGGGAGAAGAAGCTTCTCATTAAAAGAAATAGTTGCGAATTGTTTAGAACTTACGCCGCTGTTTGTGTCCTCACAAACAGCTTAATTGATTAACATTGATATCATGAATCTAATCAAACGCCTGGTTGTTCTTCCTTTTCTTGGAGGCTTACTTGTCTCCTGTTCTACCCAAAGAAAAATAAGCAAAGAAGCAAAGGCGGATTTTTTTTCTAATGCAGACTTTGCACCGGCTCATTTAGGTATTTCTGTTTTCGATCCTTCCACTTCGAAATATTTATACAACTTCCAGGGAGATAAATTATTTATACCAGCCAGTAACACAAAGTTATTTTCGTGCTATGCTGCAATGAAATATTTAGGAGATAGTATTGTTGCTGCTCGGTATAAGGTAGAAGGCAACACGGTGGTACTTCAAGCCACAGGAGATCCTACTTTTTTACATCCTGATTTTAGAAACCAACGCTTATACAACTTCTTAAATCAGGATTGGGTGCAGGACATTGAGATAAATACAAAGTTCAATTCTGAACCCTTGGGTAGAGGCTGGGCGTGGGATGATTATACTGCTGAATACATGGCAGAACGTGATCCTTTTCCCATGTATGGCAACGTTGCAACTTTTATTTTTTCTGGTGATACTTTAAGAACGATTCCGCAATCATTAAGGCAAGCTATTGTTGGTAACCCTGAGTTTAATAAGGCATGGACAGTAGACCGGAATTTAGGTGGACGGTTTTTTACTATTGTTAATGGTCGCGGAACAAATGCAATGCAAAAAAGCATCACCATGTCGATGGATAAGGGAGCTTTTGCTGCGCGCTACCTTAGCGATACACTTCATAAAAGAGTGGCTCCGACCTTTGATCCGTTAACTGTTGCAGAGAGCAAAAAGTTTTATTCTCAACCATTAGATTCGATGCTGAAGATTATGATGCATCGCAGCGATAACTTTTTTGCAGAACAAACATTAATGATGGTTGGCAGCGAGTGGCTTGGTGTAATGAGTGACCGGAGAGTAACTGATTCGTTACTAAATTCTGACCTAAAAGATTTACCACAAAAACCAAGATGGGTTGATGGAAGTGGCTTGAGCCGATATAATTTATTTTCGCCACAAGATTTTATATGGCTGCTTAACAAAATGGAAAAGGAGTTTGGTATTGAGCGGATGAAAGATATCTTACCAACCGGTGGTGAGGGAAC
>DASVST010000172.1:0-2797 GCA_036387965.1 Segetibacter sp.
AGTGAGCGCGGAATATTCCGAGAAGGGTTTTTATCCTCTTCAGAAAAGTAAACTACAGAATTCCACCCTCCATAAGCTCCTAACACAAGCTGAAAAGAAAGAATGAAGGCAGTAAAAAGATTCAAAGGTCTTACTATGGTGTCAGTATCCGATCTTATAGAAGGCGATGTACTGTTAGTGTAGAAAAAACAAGCAGCTACAAAAAGGAGTAATGAAAGAGCTTTAAAAAAGCTTACTATTTTTTGAACCCGGCTGCCCAGGCTTAGACCGATCCAATTTAATATTCCAAGCAAAATAAGTACAGCAATGGCAAGTAAAGTTATGCTGCCGGATTGCCCTGGAATAAACAATGAGGTTGAAAATTCGGCAAATGCAATGGCAAGAAAAGCAAGTGCGGCTGTATCTCCTAACCAGCCAGTCCATCCCACGATAAATCCAGCAAACGAGCCAAATGCTCTCTGTGCATATACATATGGTCCGCCGGCTTTTGGAAGCATGGTAGCCAGTTCAGCTGTGTAATTGGCGCTCAATAAGGTGTATAAACCACCGATGGTCCAGACTAACACGATAAGCCATGTAGAAGGAAGTAGCGCTGCAATTGGCCCAGGCAACCTGAATATACTAACCCCTATTGTTCCGCCAACCACGACAGCCAAGCCAAAACCCAGCCCCAGAATACGTAATAATTTTCTCTTGGAAGGGCGAGGTTGATTTACAGGTATGGTCAATCTTTCCATAACATTTTTATTATTTGCTATGAAAGATAATGTGAATTTGCGCCTTTACAGGTGTTCTTTACTTGCAAAGTGTATGAAGAGAAGATGTTGATTAAGCTGTTGCTTCCGGCAATAACTTTTGAGCTGTTTCTTTTAAGTTGGCTTCTGGTGCAAAATCATTTGCAATTACCAGGATAGAGTATAGGTACCTTTTTATTTTGTCGATATCCATTTCTTCCTTTACACAAGCATCTGTAAGATGTAATGAAAGATCTGCTAATAAAAGTCTCCGTTTGTTTAGCCATTCTTCTGAGCCGGGAACCGCCGGGTTAAGCAGGTAATTTTTCTCAACAAGCTTATGTGCTTTGGCAATATGCTCTAAAGTTTGTAGGTTATCTATTGTATCCATTGTTTCTTTTGAAGCTAAGGTAATAGAAGTAACAGATTGTATGTCTGGCAAGATTAACCGCTTAACACATTTTGCTTTCGTAATCCGACACGTCTGAGTTTGAATTTATTTCCTTGATTGTCCTTCGGAACACTACACGGAGCTAGGAATGAACATAATGAAAGCCACAAAGATGACTCGTTACTAGTTTAAATTAACTACTCACGTACGATTTGGCTACTGTGCTTTTAGAGATTCTGTTAACAGCAGAAGGGTGATGTTAAATTCTTTTTTTAAAATGCGTCCAAACGCCTGTACGAGTGTGAATGGATCGTTATTTGCGTAGAGCTCGTCTTCAATTCTTCTGTAATTATCAAATTTGAAGCCTCGAATAAACCCGATGTACTGGTCAAAACTTACTCCCAGATTTCTATCAAAATAAAAGGAATTGAATATCTGACTCATCTGAGTAGAAAGTCTAAAATCTCCATTCAATAACTCACCTCCATGCCAAGCTACATCACCAGCGCTTCTTGAGTAAGAATAATGATGGTGATGTGTAGATACGTTTGCATGTGGAGGAATTGAAATGTGATTTCTAAGGAAAGGGTTCAAACCTAAGATTAGCTTCTTTTGAAGGAAACTATCATGCAATTCTGTTTCTCTATTTATGAAGGGGTTAAACTGAAAAAATCTCAAGTACCAATCGTAACTCAACTGTTTTTCATATTCTACCATGCCGAGGGTAAGTGGTGCGACATACAGAGAATATTGTGTTGGTGGCGTGTTTAAACTAGCTAAAATGTTATGCTGAAAGTCTGTGGCTGTAACCGCCTTTCGCCTTAGTTGAAAATAAAGAATCGGATTGCCGGAGAGGTTATTACTTTTTCTAAAATCAATAATGTTCGCAAGGGGCTTATTTTGAAACCTCTGAAGAATTGAAGCAGTTGGGTTCAGTCCCTGAGATACTTTAAATTGTAGATAAATTGGCAGGAACCGATTAAAAAGTTTGTCTGCGCCTGTTGTTGGCTCGTCGGCCGAAATCAAACGAAATCTTCTAGCCCATAGAGGAGTAATATATCCCAAATATGAGGATACATCTGATTCAATTTGATCTTCGCTAAGTTCACTTTCTAATTTGAAGGACATTTTTCTGAAGATAGTTTTTCTGGTTCTTACGCCGATCATTGTTAAGCGCAGACTTATCTAGTCCTCGATTTTTGCAGCATACTTTTCTAATGCGGCTTTATACATTGATTCAACAGTGTCCTTAAACCTGCTTTTATTATTCAGAAGGTCTTTAAATTTTGCGTAGATATTCCGATAAATGATGTTGTGGGCAGGATTTTGGAGCAACTCATCTTTGTACTCTTCCATCTCAAATTGCTCTTCTGTTGCAAGTTTTACTAAACTAAGCATATGATTTTTACTGAATTGATCTAGCTCAATCCAAGAATCGGAGTTTCCATCTAAGCGGTAATAACCTTTATTATTATCTATCTTCAAGTATGTCATACGTGTACGTTTTTCTTTCTGAATATGCCTCACTACCAGCTTCTAAACAATTTAAAATAGCATCATAGTTTTTTAATGTAGCACCGTCTAAGCAGTTTAAAGTTTTATCTGATGGGTAGCCCCTATATACTCTATACATAAATTCACCATCTTCTATGCTTTTCTTTGTTACAGCAAT
>DASVST010000173.1:0-1878 GCA_036387965.1 Segetibacter sp.
CATTGATGTTACTGAAAATTTGTGTGAAGGGTTTCGTGACTACCTGCTAAAAAAATATAACGGCGAAACTCCTGCTAATTACTTTATGCGTTTCAAGAGAGTTCTAAAAGCTGCAAAAAAAGATGGATACTTTAGAAACAACCCGTCTGAAGATGTAGTTGCTAAGTCAAATAAAAACAAACAGATAAAAGAGATTTTGACGGAAGAAGACTACGTAAAACTTGTGAGCACTCCTTGCACTAATTATGAAGTAAAGAAAGCATTCGTCTTCTCGTTGTATACCGGGCTAAGATGGGCTGACGTTAAGCCTTTAAAATGGCAAAATGTGAAGGAACATTCTATTGTACTTGAACAAAGTAAAACGGGAGTGCGTCTTGAAGTACCCTTACATGAAATAGCTTTACAAATAGCGGGTGAAAGAAAAGATGGTTTAGTATTTTATTTACCAACCCAGGATGGTGCCAACAAAGTGCTGGGAAAATGGGCAACCGATGCAAAACTTAATAAACACATTACCTGGCATTGTGCACGCCATAGTTTTTCCGTCTTACTCCAACAAAAAGGTATCGACTTAGCGACAGTTGCCGGAATGCTTGGCCATACTACAACAAAATACGTGCAGCAAACTTACAAAAGGTATTTGCAGGATAGCGCAAAAGAAGCAATTAAGAAGCTTCCCTCTCTATAGCGAAAGCTTCTTTACCTTTTCCTCAATTTTTGTAGAAGCTCCTGACAATATCAGGTCAAGTTCTTCTTTTTTATAATAGCCATTGGCATTTTTATAAATGCCATATTCCTCGCATTTTTTCGTCAGTTGAGTTCGTCCAAGGTTGCAATATATCATTGCTTCTTCAGGTTTAAGGAAGGGCTTGTAACATATTGCAACTGCTTTCATTACTGCTTTGTCATTACTGCGCATCATAATCAATCTCCTCTTAAATTAAGTAAAAATTTTCCTATTGTATTATCGTCTGCTTAAAAGCAAGACTTACATTACTTTTAAACTAGTAATAATTTGTACAATCAAAACTATTTACATCTACTTACTTTATCCTGTACAAAATTCGAACAGGATAAATTGGTGATTCAATATTTCGTTTAGAAAGACCAGCCAAGGAAATAGAACTACAAGACAGCCGTGAAGGCATTGGTTGTTTAATGAAAGTCTTACAAGAACTTATTGGAATATAAGTCGAATTAGATTTTAGTGTATCAATGTTTTAAAAACTGGCAGACCCTAGAATTACCAAAGCGAATTTCACAAGCGTGACAAAAATTCGACTTGCTTTAAATTTGAGCAATTATAGACAATTTGAAGAATTGAAGGAACAGAGAGGCTTTCTAAAACAGCGTTTGCAGACCTTGAAAAATTATTAGGTAGTTATATAGCTGAAAAATTCACATTTTTGTTTTGTAGTAGCTACTGTTTTAATGAAAAGTTACAGCACACCTCAGATAATATAAACATTGATTACTATAGTCCTGAAGTAGTTACTGCTAATGATTACTATCCGTTTGGAATGGTAATGCCAGGAAGGAAATTTAATATTGGGGGAGCTTACCGTTATGGCTTTAACGGTAAGGAGAATGATAATGAAATCAAAGGGGAAGGTAATCCGCAGGATTATGGCTTACGTACATATGACCCACGCATAGGTAAGTTTTTAATTGTGGATCCGTTAACAATGGATTTTCCATGGAACAGCACTTATGCTTTTGCAGAAAATGATGAAATTAGAAATGTTGACTTAGATGGTGCTGAAAAACATCCTTACAAGGATTTGCCTCAATGGGCACAAAATACAATACAAGTTATTGAAGGTACAAGAGAAGGTTTAGCGACTAGCTCACGATTTAGCACATATTAGGCAAGCAGAT
>DASVST010000174.1:0-5179 GCA_036387965.1 Segetibacter sp.
TTAGAAAATAAAGAGGGGTTCATTGATAAAACCGGGAAGATAGTTATACCTCTTCATTTTAAATCTGCTGGTGAATTTAGAGGTGGCGTAGCTTCTGTGTTGGCTATGGATAATCGCAACTATATGATTGATAAAACAGGAGCAGAGGTGAAGGAGTGAGGGTTTATAGAATCTTTGCAAACTTAAGAGCAGTAACACAAAATAAATTCAGAGAAGATAACCCACGCTTATACCCATTACAAACTGAAAGCTCCCCAAAATGAAATCATGCTTCTTCCTAATCCTCACCTACTGCATAACCCAATTGTGTAATGCGCAAAACACCTTTCAAAAGTGTGTTCACGTTAATGGAAAACTTACTCCGGTAACTGTAAAATATCATCGTACAGGTGCTGAAACCGTTTTGGTGAATGGGAAGGATGAGCCTTTTTTAAAGGTATACCCAATAGACAGTACGTATGCAGAAAAGGCGGTGTGGTATCAAAAACAATATATTATAACGGTGGGTAAGAAAAATTATATAAGGTATGGTTTGTCAAGAGTGCTCGATATGAAGCATTTGATAAAGTTGAACCTGTATAAAGGAGTGCCCGTTTACGCTCTAAAACCTGAAGGTGATGCTTCTGAGATGGGTAGCGCTAACACTATTTATGTGTTTGTTAGACCCGGTTGCGAGTTTCAACAGTATGAACCTGTACCGACTACATCTGTTACCTCTGCGCCCAAATATTCTACTAAAGAGCCCGTAAAACTTAACCCAAAAACAGGTTGGATAGATCGTTACTACATTGGAGCCAATAAAGATGTTACTTATCCCGCTTTAGTTGGTTCCGGCATTTTATCGAAAGATCAATTTGAACGTGTGTCCATTATAGCGCAGTTAGAAGCATGGCCTCCGGAATTCCACAATAGGATTGCAAGAGGCTTGATCGATGAGGTGAGAAATTATATGAGTAAATTCAAGACATATAAAATTGCCCAGTGGACTGCGAGATTTTACCACGAGACGATGCAGCTGGCTTTAGTTTGGATTCCTCCTAACCAAAAAGCAGCCGTTCCTGAAGATTTAAAACCAACAGGGGAAGGATTCTTTGTTGTTGTTGATTCAAAAGAACTAATAGCAGATAAATAAATAGTTTAAATAATCATTGGTTTAAACCGGGTTCAGACTATACTTGTCCCAACTTCTTTTTTCGGAATTCTATTTGTGCAAAAAGTAAGATGGGTAAGTCTTAGTACTTCAAAAAATTAAAACAAACTCTGCGTTGATTACATGTAAAAGGCGGGAAACCAATCCTGTCTTTTTTCTTTACGTCTATGTTATAAATTAATAATCTAATTCCAGCTTGAGTTTTTCCTTAAGCTCTTTTACAAGAGGATACTGCTCTACTATCCGCAAATACTTTTCACGTGTTGTTAGTGTGGCTTCCGAGTTTACGTGTTCTTTGGGAACTTCGATAACGTCTACTTTGAACCCTACTTTTTTGTTCTGAAACCTCTTTTGCAGAAACTCTAAAAGATTCATCTTTTCCTGCTCAATAAACTTCTGCTCTATTGTAGTAGTTACAGTTACCGTAAAGCTTTCAACATTGTTTACGTGAAGCCTCGCATTGTTGAATACGGTTACATGTGTATGCTTGTTCTGTTGTTTGAGTTGGTCTGAATAAGCTTTCCACGCTTCCTGTAAGCAATCATCTTCAATATTTATACACTCCTTTTCATCTTGCTTTATACCTGTTGCATGTTTAGCTCTCAGGTTTTGCAGTAAAGATTTTTTTGTTCCATTTGTAGCAACAACTTTTTGTATTGTTGCCTTATCCTCTATTTGTACAGCCACAGCAACAGGTTTGGATTCTGCAACTTTGATTGAGGTGGCGGGTGGTTGTATGTATAATTTAGCAACGCTGCTTGTAGCGGTTTTAGGTGCTACATTCTGTACAACCTGAACAGAATGTAAAGGCTCAACTTTATAAGCAACAGGTGCGTTAACCCGCTTTTTTTTTGTTAAGGATGATGTTTGATTGTCGAAAGCTAAATCTATAGCCTGTTGTAAAAAGCTAAGTTTTATTAACGCAAGCTCAACATGAAGACGCTTGTTACGAGCCATCTTATAATTTATCTCAGCTTCGTTTAAAATATTCAGTGCACTAATAAGATATGCAGTGTTGATCTTTTTTGAAGTTTCAATGTATTTTGCTTGAGAACCTTCCACTACTTCAAGTAAAGCTGCAGCTTTTTCATTTTTACAAACCAATAGATTCCTGATGAACTCAGCAAAACCATTCAGAACCAAATCACCTTCAAAGCCTTTTTTATTTATTTCATCAAACAGCAACATGCCACCTGCCATGTCTTGCTCTAGTTGTGTATTCAGAAGTTTAAAATAATAATCATGATCAAGAATATTCAGGTGCTCAAGCGTATTTTGGTAAGTAACTTCTCCATTTGTAAAACTCACAATTTTATCAAGAATACTTAAGGAATCTCTTAAGCAACCTTCACTTTTCTGAGCTATAACCTGCAAAGCTCCTTTTTCGGCTTTCAGGTGTTCTTTATCAACTATTTCCTGGAGATGCTCAACTGTATCGTTGTTGGTTATTCTTTTAAAGTCGAAGATTTGGCAGCGGCTTAAAATAGTTGGTAATATTTTATGCTTTTCAGTAGTCGCTAAAATAAATATTGCATAAGATGGTGGCTCTTCTAATGTTTTTAGAAAAGCGTTGAATGCACTTGTACTAAGCATGTGAACCTCATCTACTATATATACTTTGTACTTACCTGCTTGCGGAGCAAAACGAACCTGCTCTACAAGAGATCGTATGTCATCAACTGAATTGTTACTTGCAGCATCTAACTCATGAATATTCATCGAAGTTCCTTCATTAAAAGAAACACATGAGTTGCAGGTATTACAAGCTTCTCCGTCAGGTGATGGTGTAAGGCAGTTTATTGTTTTAGCAAGGATTCTTGCACACGTTGTTTTACCAACACCTCTTGGACCACAAAAAAGAAATGCATGCGCAAGTTGTTCATTGCGTATTGCATTTTTTAAGGTAGTAGTTATATGGCTCTGACCAACAACAGTATTAAAGTTCTGCGGCCTGTATTTTCGTGCTGAAACAACAAATTTCTCCATTTACATTCCGGAAATTTAGAATAAGCCGGAGGTGCAAATTAGCAAACTTTAGGAAAGGTGGAAATGAGGTTTTGCACAAAAGGTTGAGAAAATCCATAAAAAGAAAAACCCATGAACGTTAATCCTTCATGGGTTTAAAGCATTTAGAAATGTCCTACTTCTTTTTCAGCTCCATTAAGAAAGAGCCATTAGTAATAGTGTAAGTTTTTCCTGAAGATGCATCAACAGCTTCATACTGAAACGTTCCTTCTAACGTATTTATAGTGGTTGCACCGGTAAAGGTTCCTCTTTTAATGTTCAGCGTACCTTTATATTTACTGTTGGTATAATATATTTTATTGAATTGCTTATCCTCGTAAAACCCCTTCTGGGTTCCATCTAAATTAAAAGTTCCCTCTTTTCCTTCATGCAGTTTAATAATGAAACCTCCGCCTTCATAAACCCGGGTTGCATGTATGTATAACAAAGTGTCATCTTTTATGTAGCAATCAAAAGTGTTTTCTTTTAATAAAATCTCATCTTTGTAAGCCCTGGGAGAGCCATTGACTTCATATTTGAAGTAGGCATTTAATGCCTTGCGGTTTTGTTCCTTTTGGCAACTAATAAACAATAAACTAAATAATCCTAAGAAAAGTAAAGGATGCTTCATACGGTATGATTTTGTTGGGGTATGTTATAAAATTAATTATTAATATACATCCCCGTCTTTTTCTGAGACAAATGTGAGTAAATTAACAGGTGCATTAACTTCATTCACATTTTGGTCATCAGTTATCGTTTTATAAACGACACATTAAGTTGTTTTGGTATGAAAAATATTTGCAAAATCTTGTTGATACTTTCACTCGCATCCTGCTCTCAGAAATATAAAAACCCACACGTTGTTATCAAAACCAAATTTGGTGAGATTGAACTTGAATTATATCCTGACCAGGCGCCTAAAAGTGTGGCTGCTTTTTTAGAAAACATCGATGCAGGTTATTACGAAAACTCTTCTTTTTACAGGGTTCTTAGTCGCGATAACCAACCATCCGATGCAGACAAAACGGAGCTTATACAAGGTGGCATATGGAGAGCAAAAAACAAGAGAGATATAAATAGAGCCGGGATACCACACGAGACAACTGCGCAAACCAAAGTACTACATAAAGATGGTGTAATATCTTTTGCAAGGCTTGAGCCTGGAACAGCAACAACAGAATTTTTTATTTGTATAGATGATCAGCCAAGTCTTGACTTTGGAAGTAATAGCAACCCCGACAAACAAGGCTACGCGGCTTTTGGAAAAGTAGTTAAGGGAATGAATATAGTTAGGAGAATACATAATCAAAATGCCGATGAGCAGTCTTTTGATCCGCCAGTCGATATTTACAAGATTGTACAACTATAATGTTGGGAGACTTTAGCAATACCTTTCGCAACTTGCGGCATAATCATTAAGTCTGTATGATTTTATGGTATAGCTTTACAAGTTCATCCGGCTTCGGGTTAAAAGCTCAAACACAAACGCCAATCGTTAACTGAAATGAAAGTAGCTATTTACAGCAGGGGTCTCGAAGTAGAGCAGGAAAGTCAGCTACTAACACTTCTCGAAGAGCTCACCCGCCATCACTTTAATATTTTCCTTTTCAAAACCCTAACCGATCATCATACTTGTGTAAACATGTTGCCACACAAGTTTGCTGTTTTTACTAAACACGACGAGCTTGACGAAAGCTTTGATTTTATCATCAGTCTTGGTGGTGATGGAACCATGCTTGATACTGCTACTTTAGTTCGTGATAAAAATATTCCCATACTTGGGATAAACTTCGGTCGTTTAGGCTTTTTAGCAAGTCTTGGATCTGATGAACTTATTAATGCAGTTGAATCAATTGTTGCAGGTTCTTACATGGTCGATCAGCGCACACTTATACATCTTGATGCCGACATGCCCTTATTTGGTGATGCTCCATTTGCGCTAAACGAATTTGCTATCCACAAAAGAGATACATCACCCATGATAAAAATTCACACCTACTTAAATGGTGAATTTTTAAACTC
>DASVST010000175.1:0-1529 GCA_036387965.1 Segetibacter sp.
CACCGAGCTCCAAAAAACCAGCAATGTCCACCACGAAAGCATGGGAAGAGAATCGTAAAAACACCTATGCAATGTATGCCGACACTTATGGGTACATTATGTATAAGCTGAAGAATTATAAAGAAGGTTTTCCTTATGTAAAAGAAGCAGCGGTAGATATTATGAAGAAAAAGAACGGAGAATATAATGATCGTTATGCACTATTGCTCGAGCACGTTGTTACACCGGCAGAAGTTCAGAAGGAATTAGAACCTTTAATGAAAGAGGGTAAGCTTGGTAAAGAATCAAGAGATGTGTTACGCCGTTCACTTATTAGTAATTTAAAGTCTGAGCAAAAAGCTGATGATTATTTAGCGGTTCTGATGAAAGCCGCAGCAGAGAAGGCAAGGGAAGAAATGATGAAGAAAATGATAAATGAAGAATCTGTGGGTTTCAACCTAAAGAACATTCAAGGCAATGAAGTTTCACTTGCAAGTCTTAAAGGTAAAGTTGTGGTACTGGATTTTTGGGCTACATGGTGTGGTCCGTGTATAGCATCTTTTCCCGGCATGCAAAAAGCGGTAAATAAATACAAGGACAATGAGAATGTAGCTTTTCTTTTTATAGATACGTGGGAAAGCCAGGAAACAAGTGATTTACGTAAGAAAGAAGTTACAGATTTCATTTCAAAGAATAAATACACTTTCAATGTTCTGTACGATGAAAAAGTTAAGGATGATCCAAACAACTTTGTCGTTGTTAATGATTATAAAGTATCAGGTATTCCTACAAAATTCATAATCGACAAAGCAGGTAAAATACGCTTTAGAAGTGTTGGCTTTTCCGGTGGAGAAGACGGGCTGGTAGATGAAATATCTGCAATGATTGAACTGGCAGATAGCAAAAAATAATAGTCTAAAAGCTTCGTCGAAATAAAAGAGGCTTTGTTCTCTAAAATAATTTTACTTATGATTATCCGGGGCGTCACTGTTCATAAAAACTAACGTCTTAGTAAGATTAATGAATAGAAATAGCCGGACATTTCTTGTCAGTAAAAACTATTTTACCTTTCCGCTTGTATATACTTAAGTATTATGAGCCTGCGGAATGATTATATAAGAATTCGGCTTCGAACTGAACAAATTTGCAAACCCTTGCATACAGAGGATTATGTTGTTCAGCCTGTAGCTGATGTAAGTCCACCTAAATGGCACATTGGCCATACAACATGGTTTTTTGAAACCTTCCTTTTAAAAGAATATGTAAAAGATTATAAAGAGTTTGATCCCGCTTTTAGCTACGTTTTTAATAGCTATTATGAAACTATTGGAACACGTGTAATAAGAACAGACAGAGGTAATCTAAGCAGGCCAACAGTGGATGATGTTTATCAATATCGACAGCATGTTGATCACGCAATGATCCATTTTTTAGCAGAAGAGATTAGCGCAGATATTAAGGAAGTGATTTTATTAGGTTTAAATCATGAAGAGCAACACCAGGAACTTTTGTGTACAGACATAAAGTATATTCTTGGACATAACCCCTTA
>DASVST010000176.1:0-8094 GCA_036387965.1 Segetibacter sp.
GCAATTTAAAATACAGAAAATGGAAACCGCTTCCATCAAATAACATACTTGATTGCGGCGACATATTCAATGTGCTTAATAAGCAAGACTTATTACTGCACATCCCGTATCATTCATACAATCCTGTATTATCTTTTTTCAACCAGGCAGCAGTCGATATTGATGTTACGGAAATTTCAATCACCTTATATCGAGTCGCGGCAGAATCTCATATTGTAAATGCACTAATAAGTGCTGCAAAGAACGGAAAAAAGGTAACGGCATTTATTGAACTAAAAGCAAGGTTTGATGAAGCAAATAATATTAAGTGGGGCAGAAAAATGAAAGAGGCGGGCATAAGAATAATCTATAGTATTCCCCATATAAAAGTTCATTCTAAAATCGCATTAATTAAGAAGCGTTCCGGCGCAGATACAGTTTCATATGCAATTTTAAGTACCGGGAACTTTAATGAGATAACAGCACAGTTTTATACAGATCATGTATTGATGACGACGGATCTTTTTATTATAAAAGAACTAGCGCAGTTGTTTACTTTTCTTCAAAAAGATGACAAGTCTCCTGTTAAGGCCAAGCTGAAATTTGATAAGCTTTTGGTTTCCCAGTTTAACATGAATGAAAAGTTTGAACAACTGATAGATGATGAAATTCAGAAAGCTTTATTAGGGCAGCCGGCAGAGATCAGAATCAAAATAAACAACCTTGAAGAACCACATATGATAAGCTTGCTTTATAAGGCAAGCCAGTCTGGCGTAAGGGTGAATTTAATCGTAAGAAGCATATGTTGCTTAATGCCAGGCGTTCCTGGCATAAGTGAAAACATAACAGTTAAAAGACTTGTGGACAGGTACCTCGAGCATACAAGGTTATTTATTTTTGGTGTTGGTAATAATGCAGAAGTTCTTATGGGCTCCGCAGATTGGATGACACGAAACCTCTACCACCGTATAGAAGTTAATGTTCCTATCAAAAATATAACGTGCAAACACGAGCTGATTGATTATTTTGAAATGCAGTGGAGAGATAATATAAAGGCCGTAGAATTATCACCTAACCTGGAGCAAAAGCCTGCTTCTCCTGCTGATGGCGAAAAAATAACTGCGCAGTATTCTATTTATAAATACCTGCAGGAAAAAATATGAAGTTATCTACTCGCATATCCTCCCGGTTTACATTTATGAAAAGGTATAGGTATATGCTTGTGATGTATATAGCTTTTATTTGGCCTATAGTGGATCTAATAATAATGGTTACCCGTAATAATCCTTCTTATTACAATACTCCAAAAGCTATAGCATTGCGCAGTGTTCTCGTGTTTTTCTTAAGCCTTGGTATGGGTTATGTTCTTGTGTTTAAGCTTAAGCGGTTACTTAAAAGTTATCCCATTGCTCTTAGTTTGTTTGTTAGAAGTCTTGTATTGATATTTGCCGCATTTCTGATGAACTTTCTTCTTGAAACAGGGCATTCAGTAATTATCTCTGGTTTAACAATTCCGGAAGCTTTTCGTTTTTTCTACTATGAAGCTTTCCAGGCCTTCTGGTTAATTAATAAACTCTTCTTTTGGTTGATCTTGTTTATACTTACTCAAATGATAATGGAGATAAATGAGAAGTATGCACCCGGAGTTTTTAAAGACATTTTATTAGGGAAATATGTGCAGCCAAAAGTTGAGAACAGGATTGTTATGTTTATTGATCTTAAAGATTCAACTCCCATAGCTGAAAAGCTCGGGCACATTCAATACTTTAAATTTATCAGGCAGTTTATTTATCATGTCTCTAATGCTGTGAACGAGTATGGTGGAAGAATCTATCAATATGTAGGTGATGAGGTTGTGGTATCGTGGAAGTTTACGCCGGAGAATACAAAAAAATGTTTGGCTGCTTTGATTGAAGCCAGAAAAAACTTACAAAAAAGCAGTGAACACTTTAGAAGAAATTATGGAATTGTTCCTGAGTTTAGAGTTGGTATACATACCGGCGAAGTTACTGTTGGCGAGATAGGCGTTATAAAAAAAGATCTTGCTATGAGTGGTGATACAATGAATACCACTGCACGTATAAGAAGTGCATGCAGTGAACTTAATCAAAAATTTATAGTGTCAAAAGATTTTCGGGAAAATATAGATTTAAAAGATTGGCAAAGTGAAAGCCTGGGAATAGTAGAATTGAAAGGTAAGGGACATGGACTTGAACTATTTTCTTTAAAGATTTAGCTCCTCTGAAACCCTCTACTGGCATGATTTTTAACAGACTATTAGTATTCCTAACATAAAAACTATTATCATGCAAACGATTCAATTAGCCAAGGCTAAAGTTTACTTTACCAGGTTAACAATGTTCTTGTTTTCTTTTATGCTTTCTGTTGTTGCCTTTGCGCAGGAAGAAACAAAAAAAGTAGATGTAAACATCAGCTCTGACAACGGTGGCGGCGGCAACTTTTTTGCTTCACCATGGGTTTGGGTTGTGGGTATAGCTGTTTTTGTTCTTTTGTTGGTTGCCTTAATGAGAGGCGGTAGCAGAAGGAGTGACGTATAATTTTAATTGCGAAATCTATGAATAAAAAATCGGGTAACTACCCGATTTTTCGTTTGTAATATTTCTATCTTATTGTTTGTTTTTGAACTTTTCGATGAACTTACGTGAATGATCGCTAAGTATCAATCTTCCGCTTATAGCAGCTCTCTCAACTAATAGATCATCCCAGTTTTCAGTTCCCTTCCAAAAGATTCTTTTCAACTCTTTCATTGCCTCAGGATTGTTATGTGAAAGTGTAGTTGATAGCCTTTCAATAGAGTTATCCATTCCTTCTACATCAGCATGCAATTCTGCATACAAACCTTTTCTACGAGCCCAATCTGCTGACCGCCACATTGCGGCATCAATAGTCAGTTGTGTAAAAGCTGATAAACCTATTTTCCTTTCAACTGCGGGACCAACTACAAACGGACCAATGCCAACAGCTAGTTCGCTTAACTTAACATCAGCACCTTCAACAGCAATTGCATAATCTGCTGCTGCTGCTAAGCCAACTCCGCCACCAACACACTTACTATGGATTCTGGCAATTACAAACTGTGGTGTTTTTCGAATAGCGTTTATAACCCTGCTAAAGCCCGTAAAAAAGTTTAGACCTTGCTCCTCGTTAGTAATAGAAGCAAGCTCGTCGAAAGATGCGCCTGAGCAAAAACTTTTCTCTCCAACAGATTTTAGGATGATGACTTTAGTATCAGTGTTTAAACCTTCACTATGTATATTCTGTGCAAGAGCGTCAAGCAGCTTGCCTGGTAAAGAGTTACTCTGCGGATGATGAAATTCGATAGTTGTGATACCATGTTCTCTTTCAACTTTTACATAACCTTCTTTTACTTCAGTAATCATATTTTTCTTTTTTGCTAAGAGATAAAGAGAGAGTAAGAAGATAAAGAGGAAACGGCACAGCTTATCTCTTATCACTTGATCTCACCATTATGAGCAATTATTATTAAAATTCGGATTAGCCATCTTTCATCTAATCAACATTAAAGTTAAGAAGCAATCTATTTTTTATCCTGATATTTTTTAAAACATGTGATAATAGGAATAACTGCTGCTTCACAAAACATTTAGAAGCTTCTAAAGAATAGGAAGAAATGATTTTCCTCTTTTTAAAAAGTAAGGCCAGCTGGCAAAGCTCGTAATGCCTTTAACCAAATCTACATTCTCTGTTAATATACTATGCCTTTTTACAACAATTACTACTTTTGCGCTCCAAATAAAACATCATGACTAAAGGACCGGTTTCACAATTTATACAGCACCATTACCGCCACTTCAATGCAGCTGCACTTGTAGATGCAGCTAAAGGATACGAAACGCATTTGTTAGAAGGTGGCAAGATGATGATAACTCTTGCTGGCGCTATGAGCACTGCAGAACTTGGTATTTCGTTGGCAGAAATGATCAGGCAAGATAAAGTGCAGATCATTAGTTGTACAGGTGCAAATCTCGAGGAAGACATCATGAATCTTGTTGCGCATACACATTATAAAAGAGTTCCGAATTATCGTGAGCTATCGCCGAAGGAAGAGTGGGCTTTGCTTGAAGATGGATTTAATCGTGTAACCGATACGTGCATTCCTGAAGAAGAAGCGTTTAGAAGAATACAGAAACATATCCATAAGATTTGGGTTGATGCAGAGCAAAGCGACGAAAGATATTTTCCACATGAGTACATGTACAAACTTTTGCTAAGTGGTGTGATGAAAGAACATTATGAGATTCCCGTTGAGCATAGCTGGATGATTGCCGCGGCAGAGAAAAATATCCCGATCATCGTTCCGGGTTGGGAAGATAGCACGATGGGAAACATTTTTGCGAGCTATTGTTATAAAGGTGAGTTGAAGCCATCAACTATGAAAAGTGGTATTGAGTACATGATTTGGTTGAGCGATTGGTACAAGGAAAACAGCGGCGGAAAAGGTGTTGGTTTCTTTCAGATTGGTGGCGGTATTGCAGGGGATTTCCCAATTTGCGTAGTGCCGATGTTGTACCAGGATTTAGAAATGCACAATATTCCATTCTGGAGCTATTTCTGCCAGATAAGCGATAGCACAACGTCTTACGGAAGTTATAGTGGTGCTGTTCCAAACGAAAAAATTACCTGGGGTAAACTTGATATTAATACACCAAAATTTATAATAGAAAGTGATGCAACGATTGTAGCGCCATTGGTGTTTGCTTATATTTTAGGATTATAGAATCCCTTGGCTGGATATAAATAAAAGTGCCGGTAGATAAATCTGCCGGCACTTTCTTTATGTGAATCTTTAGTTCGCTTCAGCTTCTTCGTTAACACCGATTGTATTCTTATTGGCAAGCTGACCACAAGCTGCATCAATATCCTTTCCACGGCTTCTTCTTAAGTGTGCATTTACTCTTGCTTTAGACAAATGGTTCATAAACCGCTCAACAGTTTCCTGGGAGGGCTTTTGAAAATCTGCAGCATCAATCGGGTTGTATTCAATAATATTTACAAGGTGAGATGGTACCTGCCGGTATATTTTTATAAGCTCATCAGCATCTTTCAACGAGTCATTAAAATCTTTGAAGAGGATATATTCGAATGTGATCTCATTCTTTGTTTTTTCATAGAAGTAATTCAATGCTTCAATTAGAACCTTGATGTTGTTGGTTTCGTTGATCGGCATGATCTTACTTCTCTTTACATCGTCGGCAGCGTGTAAGCTAAGCGCAAGATTGAACCTTACGTTATCATCTCCCAATTGCTTTATCATTTTTGCAACACCTGCTGTTGAAACAGTGATCCGACGGGGACTCATGTTTAAGCCTTCGTTAGATGAAATTTTTTCAATAGCCTTAGTTACGTTTTTATAGTTGAGCAATGGCTCACCCATTCCCATAAAAACTACGTTCGTCAACTTCTTGTTGTTTACTCTTTGCGCCTGCTGATAGATCAAAACTACTTCATCATAGATCTCATCGTAGTTGAGGTTACGTTTACGTTCCATGTAACCGGTTGCGCAAAACTTGCAGCTTAGGCTACAACCAATTTGTGAAGAAACACAAGCGGTTTGTCTTTCGTCCATGGGGATCAGAACACCTTCAACCATGTGCCCTTCAACTGTTTTGAAGCGGCTCTTTACTGTACCGTCTTCACTGTATTGAGTTGTTGAGATTTTTAAAGCAGGAAGTATGAATTCTTCTTTAAGCCTATTTCTTAATTCAAGACTAATGTCTGTCATGTCATCAAAACTATGCGCATGCTTTTTCCAAAGCCACTCATAAACTTGCTTAGCTCTGAATTTCTTTTCGCCTATTGATAAAAAATATTCAAGAATTTCATCAAAACTGAGGTGGCGAATGTTTTTTCCTTCCAATTTCATCGCGCAAAGGTAATGCGGCACAGCGCTAAAGGCTTATTAAAGTTTAAGGAAATACCTTACAAGTTGATAAAGAATTAACAAAGAACTAAATGTTGAACGGAGCGTCGCAAGCAAAGCCTCATTAGAATTACCTTTGCCGGCTCCATAAAATGTATTTATGAAAAGTGCTTATATAGTTGATGCGGTTCGTACTCCTATTGGACGAATAGGTGGTAAACTTAGTTCCATTAGACCTGATGATATGCTTGCGTTGGTGTTTAAAGCTTTGATTAGTAGAAACCCGCAGATAGATCTGAATGAAATTGAAGACGTGATTGCAGGCGCAGCAAACCAGGCTGGGGAAGACAATAGAAATGTGGCGAGGATGGCTTTGTTATTGGCTGGCTTACCGATTACAATTGGCGGCACTACGGTTAACCGTTTGTGCGCTTCGGGGTTGCAGGCAGTGATGGATAGCGCACGTGCAATTATGTGTGGCGATGGTGATATTTATATTGCCGGTGGCGTTGAGAGTATGACCCGTGCTCCGTTTGTGATGGCGAAGAGTGCAAGTGCATGGGGGCGAACTCCCGAGGTTTATGATACCACAATGGGTTGGCGTTTTATCAATAAAAAGCTTGCTGAAATGCATCATCCTTACAACATGGGTGAGACTGCAGAAAATGTTGCAAAGCAATGGAACATTAGCCGCGAGGAGCAGGATTGGTTTGCACTTGCATCGCAGGAAAGATATATAGCTGCGCTGAAGGAAGGAAAATGGGACGCTGAGATAATTCCTGTTGAAATTGCAGAAGGTAAGGAGACGAGTGTTTTCTCTGAAGATGAACATCCGAGGCAGACATCATTCGAAAAATTAGCTGCACTTAAGCCGGCGTTTATTAAAGATGGAACTGTAACGGCGGGTAATTCGTCGGGTATAAATGATGGAGCCGGCGCAATGCTCGTTGTTAGTGAAGAGGCGTTAAAGAAGTATAATTTACAACCAATGGCGCGGGTTGTAAGCATGGCGGTTGCAGGTGTTGCTCCGGAGATTATGGGCATCGGTCCGATTCCTGCTACACAAAAGGTTTTAAAACGTGCCGGATTGATGATTGATGAATTGGATTTGATCGAGATGAATGAAGCATTTGCATCGCAATCGATTGCTTGCATAAGAGACCTTAATATCGATACGGAAAAGCTGAATGTAAACGGTGGTTCGATTGCAATTGGTCACCCGTTAGGTTGTAGTGGAATTAGAATATCCGGAACTTTGCTACACGAAATGAAAAGGAGAAAAAGCAGATATGGGTTGGCTACAATGTGTGTGGGCGTAGGACAAGGAGCTGCAGTTATTTACGAAAACCTGGTACGATAACGCATAAAAAAGCGGCTGAAGTTTCAGCCGCTTTTACCTTTTCATAGGGACGTCTAAACTATTTTTTTCCTTTATTCTTGGATTTTTTTTGCTTTTTTCTCTTATCGTCATCATAGTCATCATCACGGTCTCTTCTCGTTCCAAATATGTCCGTGTCACGCCTGTCATCGTCTCTGTCTCTTCTCGAACCAAAGATTCCATCATCAGTACGTTCTACTTTTTTACGCTGCCCCGGTGCATAAACTTTAGCTGATTTGCTGCCGTATTTCTTTTTAGCCTGTCCCGGAGGAAGGTTTCTATCATTGCGTTCTACTCTACCGTCTCTTGTAATTACATTTCCATCCCGATCACGAACTACGCGTTCATCTTTATCTTTTCTACGTTCATCTTTTTCTCTTGTACGTTCGTTCTTTTCCGGAAAAGGCCAACCTGGAGGTAGCGTTTGGGCGCTGGTTGCTGCACTTACCAAGGTGAAGGCAGCGAGTAAAGCAGGTAAGATTATCTTTTTCATGGTAATTAGATTTGTCTGTCACTTTTCGAATACCATGCCAAAACAATGAACGAAATGTTAATCAAACTGAGAAGGTGTTCATCTCAGAAAGAGGAAGTGTTTTTTGCTCGCCACTCTTTAAGTTCTTTACTACACAAGTGCCGTTCTCTAATTCTTTACTGCCAATGATTACAACATCAGGAATACCTTTTTTATCCGCATACTTAAACTGCTTATCAAATTTCACATTGTCAGGATATAATTCGCAACGAACACCTGTAGATCTAAGCTGTTGCATTAAAGTATAAGCAGCTTTACTTTCGGCTTCGCCAAGATTAAAAAATAATAATTGAGTGCTCGTTT
>DASVST010000177.1:0-7329 GCA_036387965.1 Segetibacter sp.
AACCGAGCGTGGCAACGATGATGCCCAATGAACGTCAGCTCAGACCACAAATTTTTTCCTAAGCCATTGTTGGTCACCTTTCCAACAACAAAGTTTTACCTCGTTAACCGATAAATATAAATGGCTGCTCTCTGTATGAGAATAGGAAACTGCTTTAAGTTGATGGTTTCACCCGGTGCATGTGCACCACTGCCACTAGCACCCAATCCATCAATGCAATCAACATACTGTGCAACGTAAGAAATGTCACCGGCGCCACGTCCGCCGGGATCACCTGCTTTCGTTTCACCAATGCCCATGTCCATTGAGACTTTATTTAGCACTTCAACAAGCTTGTTATTGCCCTCCGTTGGTTCCATACCGGGTATGCCATCACTAAAGGTTATCTCTGCTTTTGTGCCGGGAAGGTTATTTGTGGTTGCTATTGTTTTCATCTTTTGGCGTGCTGTTTCTTTTTGCTTTTCAGTTAGAAAACGCAGATCACCATTTACAAAAGTGTAGGGCGAGATAATATTTGTTTTTCCCTGCACCACGTATTTCGCAGAATCGTTTGTTACATCCGAACCTCCGGCAAATATTCCGGGGTTAAACGTGAGATATTTTTCATTACCTAATTGCTCACGAAAGCTGTTGATGATTCTTGCAGCTTCATAGATAGCTCCGTAATTGTTGTTGAAAACACCTGCAGAATGAGCCTGTCTTCCCTGCACTTTTAATTGCCAGCCACTGCTTCCACGCCTTCCGGTAGCAACAGTCCGTAAACCTTGTGCACCTTCAAAACCTAAAGCAATTTCAGCTTGTTTAGCCCTGCTTATAAAATCTGCACGACTTACTGAGTTAGGCTTACCCGCATTTTCTTCGTCGCCGGTAAAATATGCGGTGATGGAAGCATTTTTCAATAACCCCAACTGGTTCAATGCCTGTAACGCTGCGAGTATCACAACATTTCCACCTTTCATATCATTAGCTCCCTGACCAGTTGCAGTTGAATCATTAAGCTTTCTGTATGGATTGGCAGGCATATCCGGCTCAAATACCGTGTCAAGATGACCAATGAGAAAAAGCTTTTTTCCTTTAGTACCTTTTTTATATGCCACAAGATGTCCCGCACGTTTTAAGGAATCCGGCAGTGTAACCCATTCGGTAGAAAAGCCGATATTCTGAAATTGCTTACCGAGAAGTTCGCCTACCAATTTAACACCTGCAGTATTTAAAGTTCCGCTGTTGATGTTAACCATATCCTCGAGAAGCTGTAAATTCTGAGGTAGCTGCTTATTTATAAGTTCAATTATTTTCGTTTCTTCAGCAGAAAGCTTTTGGGCAGATGATTGAAAGAATGAAAGCAGTAATAAAAGCAATGAAATTATTCGCATAGGTGATGTTTTATGTAATCCTGATGAAGCAAGTTACTTTGGTATGTGCAGAATATACTTTTCTTTAAAAAATTTCTCAGGAAAAACTTCTTCAATACTTATCATTTTTGGTCGTAAGCCACTTTCAGATATTTCCTGCCCAAGATCTCCGCCCTTCAAACTAATAAGTCCATTAAGTAACGTGTTCCTGCTTTTCTTTGCGATCATTCTGTTTGACCAATACCAAAGGTCTTTAAGAGGAGCAACTGCACGGGTAACAACAAACTCGAACTGACGGTCTTTAATTTCTTCTGCACGGGTATGCTGTGTTGTGAGATTAGTAAGTTTAAGTTCGTCCTTTACTGCTTCAACTACTTTTAGTTTTTTTCCAATACTATCAACCAAATGAAATTCAACTTCCGGAAAAAAGATTGCTAATGGAACACCCGGGAAACCTCCACCTGTACCAATATCTATGATCTGTGTTCCCGGTTTGAATTCAATGATTGTTGCAATTGCTAATGAGTGCAGTACATGTTTGAGGTAAAGACTATCAATATCTTTCCTTGAGATCACATTTATTTTATTGTTCCAATCGGTATAAAGAGCTTGCAAAGCACAAAACTGTTGCAGTTGCTTTTCGGTAAAATCACTAAAATATTTAAAGATCACCTCCATTCTGCAAAGAACGGAAATTATGCATATGCAGCAGCACCCATACATGCAACAATGAACAATGCAACGCAAACAGCGATAACTGTGGAGACATTTAGCAACACCATAAGCCCAACGATTAAACCGCCTACTAAAAGAAGCGCAAAGGCGGGATCCTTACCACTGCTTGCCTTCTTAAAGGAAAACAGTTTTGTAATTGAGTTCCTAATAGCAGTTAAAACGAGCTTTGTTTTTAACTTACGTAGTTGCCTTTTAGAAGCCGCTGCTGCAATTAAGAGAGCAAAGGGCAACAACATTGATTCTGAAGAATTTTGATTAGCATTTAATCCTGTTGAATTCACAGCTGAGGTCTCAGGCATTTTAGTTTCTGTGCTTAGGGACATGTTTTTTGCAGAAAGTTATATACTAACTAAACAAAATGCAATAGTTATAAAAAATTATTTCCATTTATTTTTTGGTTGCTTAAAAAGCGCAGGCAAAAAGAGCAGGTAGTATAAACACATCCACATATCGAGAAGTAGAAACATTGGGAACAGATCTTTCTCGTTGAGCTTTCTCATCGTCTTGTAAAAGATTATTGATTGAACGATCAGGCGGATTGCGAAAACTGAAAGTACCATCCACCAGTTAAATACGATTGCAGATGCTATTGCTAACGGATAGGTGAGAAATTGGGTTGCAGAGTAAAGTCCTAGTAATACTTTGTGTTTGCCTTTGTAATACTTGGCAGTGGAGTAGTGCCTGAACTTTTGCGTAAACCATTCACCCCAACTTATCTTAGGGTCACTTAAAGTATGTGCTTCAGGGTCGATAACAATAGCAGTATTTTCTTTTGTAGCTACCTGGTTAATGAATAAATCATCATCACCGCCTGGTATTTGATTGATGGAAGAAAACCCTTTATTTCTGAAAAACACATCTCTCTTGTAACTAAGGTTTCTGCCAACACCCATATAAGGTAAGCCTGCCAAAGCGTAGCTTAAATATTGTAATGCCGAATGAAAAGTTTCAAACCTGATCACTTTATTTAAAAACCCTTCCTGCTTGTTATATGCACCATATCCTAACACGATCTCGGTATCAGATCTAAAGCCATCCTGCATTAATTTAAGCCAGTTTTCGCTTGCCGGTACGCAGTCTGCGTCCGTCAATAAGAGGGTTTCATATTTTGCACTTTTGATTCCCATGCTTAATGGAAATTTTTTACCTGCAATAAGTTTTGCTTCTTGTGTAAGCTCTACCGGCACTAAGTTTTTAAACGTTTTCTTCAATTCATCAATTAAATACTTGGTATCATCAAAAGAGTTGTCGTTTACAAGAATTACTTCGTGAGTTGTAGAATATTTTTGGACCAGCACACCTGGAAGATTCTTTACAATATTATCAGCTTCATCACGGGCACAAATAATGATAGAAACAGGACGCTCTTCAGAATGTGATTTTGGTCTAGGATTGTAAAAAGCCAGCCTTCTGAAAAAATATAAATAGTAAACTACCTGCGTGAGAATAACTAAGCAAAAAAAAGCGAAAATTGCCTCAGTCCAATACTTCAATAAGTCCATCCGGCAAAAATAAGGAAACGAAGCCCCCAACCCCTAAAGGGGAGAAAAAGTGGAAAGAAATTATAATATTTTTCTCCCTTCTCCCTTTAGGTTTGGGGCTCCTTACCTTTGCCGACTTATGCCCGCATTACAGTTTGAACTATTAGATACACCAGGAGACACCAAAGCGAGAGCTGGAAAGATAACTACTGACCACGGAGAAATTCTTACTCCTATTTTTATGCCTGTCGGCACAGCCGGAAGCGTGAAAGCTGTAACCCAGCAGCAACTGCATAAGGATGTAAAGGCGCAGATAATTTTAGGCAACACATATCACTTATACTTGCGACCGGGATTAGAAGTCTTAGAAGCAGCCGGTGGTTTGCATCAGTTCAATGGATGGCATAAACCTATTCTTACAGATAGTGGGGGATACCAGGTTTTTTCGTTGGCTGCAAGCAGGAAGATAACCGAAGAGGGTGTAATGTTTCAATCCCATATTGATGGAAGTAAGCACATGTTTACCCCTGAAAAAGTGATGGATATACAAAGAACGATTGGAGCAGATATTATAATGGCGTTTGATGAATGTCCACCTTACCCCAGCGATTATGCTTATGCAAAAAAGAGCATGGAACTAACACACCGTTGGCTGGACAGATGTTTTGAACGTTTCAACTCTACAGAAGGAAAATATGGATATGATCAAAATCTTTTTCCGATCGTGCAGGGAGGGACTTATAAAGATCTAAGAACTGCTTCGTGCCAGTACATAGCTTCTAAAGATGCTATTGGAAATGCAATAGGAGGGTTGAGCGTTGGTGAGCCGATGGAGATGATGTATGAGTTTACAGCTATGTGCTGTGATGAACTGCCTGTAAAAAAAACACGCTACTTAATGGGTGTCGGTACTCCCTGGAATATTCTTGAATGTATAGAATTAGGCGTTGACATGTTTGATTGTGTAATGCCAACACGCAACGGCCGCAATGGGATGTTATTTACTACAGAAGGAGTAATCAACATAAAAAACAAGAAGTGGGAAAAAGATTTTTCTCCTATTGATGAAGGTTTGCCGAATGAGTTGAGCAACTATTATAGCAAATCATACATGCGGCATTTGTTTGTTTCAAACGAAATCTTAGGATTAGAACTAGCAAGCATCCATAATTTATCATTTTACCTATGGCTGGTAAATGAAGCACGAAATAAAATTGTTGAAGGAACATTTACAACATGGAAGAGCGAGATGGTTGAGAAACTCAAACAGCGATTGTAATAAATGTGCATAAACCAACAACTGTCATTTCTTTATTAACTAAGTCAGCTAATTAATGTAATCATTCATACTTAGTCCTAAATTCATTGAAGCTTACTAATCCGTTTCTGTGAATTCAACTTTATTAAAACATCCATCTTTATGGATGTTTTTTATTTAGCTACTCTTCTGAAGATTTCTCCTTTTCTTGCGAAGCCTGTTATATGTTCTTGTGAACATAATGGTCAAGAGGCTGTATATGACGATTCTGAAAATGCCAAAAAACTTGTCTTGATTATCGTTTTCCTGATATCCTTGTAAGAAGGTGTAAACACCAACTGCAACGGCTAATATGCCTATGGGAATAGAGAATAAAAATAGATATTCCTCTAGTTTGCTATATTTCCTCCTTCTGTGAATGATATTCAACTTTACCCTGCCTTCCATGGTTACGCAAACGCCTATAAACCCGGAATGACATCAAGGTTGTAAAACTGTATATGACTATTCTAAGGGTATTCATGAATTGCTCAAAGTTGCCATTCAATGTAAAACCACTTACTATAGAGTAAAAGGTGAATGCAACCGCGACTACTCCGATTACCGCGACGGATAAGTGAAAATACTCATTGAGTTTAGCAGCCTTTTTCATCTGCCAAATTTAGTCAAATCCTCTTAAAATATCTTCAAGATCCATATCACTTCTTACCTGTACTTCTCTTGCTTTACTTCCCTGGTTTGGGCCTACAATACCTGCAGCTTCCAGTTGATCCATCAGGCGCCCGGCGCGGTTATAACCAAGCTTCATTCTACGTTGTATTAGCGAGGTACTTCCCATTTGGCTGCTGACAATTAACCTCGCAGCATCTTCGAATAAAGGATCCCTGTTACCGCTGTCAAAATCTTTTCCTTCCAATTCTTTTTCATCAACATATTCGGGCAATAAGAAAGCTTGTGGATACCCTCTTTGCTCACCAATGAAGTCAGTTACCTTATCAACTTCAGGCGTATCAACAAAAGCGCATTGTAAACGCGTGATCTCTCCGTTATAGCTTATCAGCATGTCACCCTTACCAATCAATTGCTCTGCACCACCTGCATCTAATATTGTTCGGCTATCAATTTTGCTTGATACTTTAAAAGCAATTCTCGCGGGGAAATTCGCTTTGATAGTTCCTGTAATGATGTTAACTGATGGACGTTGTGTTGCGATAATCAAATGTATACCAACAGCTCGAGCAAGCTGTGCCAAACGTGCAATTGGCATTTCCACTTCTTTGCCTGCGGTCATAATCAGATCTGCAAATTCATCAATAACTAACACGATGAAAGGCAGAAATGCATGGCCTTTTTCGGGGTTTAGTTTTCGTGCAATAAACTTGTCGTTATATTCCCTAATGTTACGTACACCTGCTTCTTTCAACAGGTCATAGCGGTTATCCATTTCAATACATAATGCATTTAGTGTATGAATAACTTTTTTCGTATCCGTGATTATAGAATCTTCTTCGCCTGGCAGTTTTGCTAAAAAATGTTTTTCTATTGAACGATAGATACTCAGCTCCACCTTTTTTGGATCAATCAAAACAAACTTAAGTTGCGATGGATGTTTCTTGTATAACAAAGAAACAAGGATAGCATTTAGACCCACTGATTTACCCTGTCCTGTTGCACCTGCCATCAAAAGGTGAGGCATTGTAGCAAGATCAACAATAAAATTTTCATTATCGATCTTCTTGCCTATAGCGATAGGTAAAGAGTAGGTGTTACTCTGGAATTTTTCTGATGCAAGTAAAGTCTTCATACTTACAACAGACTTACGGACATTCGGTACTTCAATACCAATTGTTCCTTTACCAGGGATAGGAGCAATGATGCGTATACCAAGAGCAGCAAGACTCAAGGCAATGTCATCTTCAAGATTTTTAATTCTACTTATACGTACACCCGGAGCCGGAACGATTTCGTATAATGTTACCGTTGGGCCGACAGTCGCTGCAATTCTTTGAATTAGAATATCGTAGTTCTTAAGCGTTGCAATAATTTGATTCTTGTTGTTTTCCAGTTCAACGGGGTCGTGTACAATCTTTTCGCTTCCGTGTGTTTCAAGTAAATCTAACTTGGGGTATTTATAATCTCTTAGGTCGAGCTGGGGTTCATAAGGTGCAAGCTTAATGCCTTTTACTGCTATAGGTTCTTCTATTTCCTCCTCTTTTTCAGGTACTTCTTTTATCTCAAGTTCTACATCAGTTAGCGGCTGAAATTTAGCATTTTTCGTTTGCGGAATCATCGTTGGCAACTCATCAGCTATTCCACCAATATACATTTCGGCAACTTCAACTGCATTAACCGGAATATCTTCGATGGTTGGTTTTATCTCGAACTCTTCTTCTGGTTCGTCTTCTTCCTCTTCTTTTTCAACTATTCTAAGATCTGTCATTGGGTTATCACGTAGTTCATCTTGTGGCATAATAACCACTATACCGTTACCCTCACTTTTTAA